>NZ_JAVRCB010000001.1:308765-327090 GCF_034530955.1 Nostoc sp. DedQUE05
TCGACGTGTTATGCCAATACATCGACGTGTTATGCCAATACATCGACGTGTTATGCCAATACATCGACGTGTTATGTTAATACATCGACGTGTTATGCCAATACGCCTGCGTGTTATTATGTTAATGCATCAGAGCGATCGCTCATTCTCCAGAAGTGAGATTATCTAAAACTTGCTGAAATTCTGCTGTAGAAGGAATTGCGTAGGCGTTGGCGTAGCCTCTCGCAGAGAAGCCCGTCGTAGACATCGCTCCAATTACACAATTTGCACTACCTGAGTGTTAATTTCTGTTAAATTAGTCAATCTTACATCATTCGTAAACAATATTGCATTTAGAGATTTTGCAGTTGCTGCAATTATTGCATCAGGAAGCTTGAGTTTGTATTGTTTGCGAAATGTAATTGTTAAATTCTTAATATCATTATCAATACCAATCACTGTAATTTTATTTAAAAAATCAATAATTTGTGTTTCTTCATCTGAACTGAGACTCGGATAAGAGAGTAATTCAATCTCAGTAATCATTGAAATAAAATATTGTCCTGATGGTAGTGGATTTACCAAGCGACCACCCAAAAAGTATAAGACTATATTTGTATCTAACAAAATTAAAGGTTGTGTCAACACTACTCATCCCTAATTTGCTGCTGATATTCTAAAGGATCTTGAGTTAGTTGAATTACACCCGCGTACTGGTTTAAATTAAACTCTTGTTTTTGTTGTGATTGATGAGCTTCTAATATCTTCTCAATTTGCTGCCAGTCTTGATAATCGATCAACACTGCTACCGGACGCATGGCTTCGTCAGTCACAATTTTTTTCTTAAAAGGCAGCATGATTTTCTACATCAAGATACAACGTTTAACTATTTGCTCTTATCTTTAAGAGCGATATCTAGCAATGAGCCGCAAAGCTGCTCTATGCCTACGCTCATTTCCCAGAAGTGAGATTATCTAAAACTTGCTGGAATTCTGCTGTGGAAGGAATTGCGATCGCACTTTTGAAAAGCATTTTTAGCACAGATGGTTCTTCTATCCCATTGATAACTTCGACAATAGAGCTTGGCACTTCTCCAAACCGCGTTTCTAGAACTGTAATAATGCTTTCTCTCGCATTTTCAACAATTCCTTCTTCTTTTGCTAACCTTTCAATACTAGTTACGTACCGCATTCTATCTGCCTCCTCGTAACTTCTTACTTCTGTTTTAAAATTAAGCGCCAACTCTTTTGGCAAAACCATTATCCAGTCGATAAACCGAAATAACTCCCGAATATCTTCCCGGCTATATCCCCGTTCATACAGCCGTCTGACTAGGCTTAGTTTCCACTGTAGCCGATTTTCTAGGTTTCGTTGCGTTGCTTTGGTCTTGAGATGCGCCATCACAATTACACCAAAGGGGTTGGTTGTTTGCTCTAGGATTTCCCACCCTTGCTCATAGTCCAACAGTTTCGCTACAGGAAACTCTAAACTGACGCGACATCCGCCCAGTTGATAGCTGTAGCTAGAAGGTCGCCAATTCGCTTGTTCATCTGCTAAAACTGCTAAACTAATGACTCGCTTCTTATGGCGGTCAAACAAGCGGTAATTATATGTGTACATCCGTTCGGCAAATTGGCTGTCATATTGCCCTTGGACTTCCACATGAACCAATACCCAAGCTTCCTCTCCATTCAGTAGCCAAACTTTTGCGACTTTATCGACCAAACGCCGCCCAATTTCTGCATCCGGTTCTAGCTGTTGCAGTTCTGTGTCCAGAAATTCATAAGGTCGCGTCCAGTCGATTTCCGCATAAGCTTGGCTGAAAAAGAATTCCAGAAAGCGGGGGAAATATAGCTCAATGACTTCTTTCCAAGGACTATCGTAATCAGTAAGTTGCTCGGTCATGAACTAAAACAAAAAGTACCTCTGTGCCATTGGTAAAACTGTCGCAGGTTCACAAATCAGCAACTCACCATCTGCCCTAACTTGATATGTTTCTGGATCAACTTCAATGTGGGGTAGTCCATCATTCAGCTTCATATCTCGCTTAGTCAATTGGCGTGTTCCAGAAATTGCAACTGCTGCCTTTTGTAAACCTAGCTGGCTGGGAATTTCTTTCTCTAAAGCTGCTTGGGAAACAAAAGTTAACGATGTGGCATGACGCGCCCCTGCAAAACTACCAAACATCGATCGCATATAGACTGGTTGCGGTGTAGGAATACTGGCGTTAGCATCGCCCATTTGCGCCCATGCAATCATTCCGCCTTTAATGACTATCTCTGGTTTCACGCCAAAAAATGCAGGACGCCACAAACATAAATCTGCTAATTTTCCCTCTTCCACTGAACCCACATATTGAGCAATTCCGTGAGCGATCGCTGGGTTAATCGTATACTTAGCAACATATCTTTTTGCCCGAAAATTGTCTGCTCTTTGCTCTGTTCCTTGTGCGTTAAGACTTCCTCGTTGCACCTTCATTTTGTGAGATGTCTGCCAGGTGCGAATTATCACTTCGCCCACTCTTCCCATTGCCTGAGAATCGGAAGAAATTATGCTAAATGCGCCTAAGTCGTGCAAAATGTCCTCTGCGGCAATGGTTTCCCGACGGATGCGAGATTCGGCAAAAGCGACATCTTCAGCGATCGCTGGGTCAAGATGATGGCATACCATCAACATATCCAGGTGTTCGTCTAAGGTGTTGAGGGTGTAAGGGCGTGTGGGATTGGTGGAAGATGGCAGAACATTAGCTTGGCTGCAAACTTTGATGATATCTGGTGCGTGTCCTCCACCTGCGCCTTCGGTGTGGTAGGTGTGGATGGTACGATTTTTGAAAGCTGCGATCGTATCTTCGACAAATCCGGCTTCGTTCAGAGTATCAGTATGAATTGCTACTTGTACATCATAAGCATCGGCAACGCTGAGGCAAGTATCAATTGCTGCGGGTGTAGTTCCCCAATCTTCATGGAGTTTTAACCCCATTGCACCGGCGGCTACTTGTTCTACAAGTCCTTGGGGTTGACTGGCGTTACCTTTACCCAAAAATCCTAAGTTGACAGGAAAAGCATCAGCAGCTTGCAGCATTCGGTAAATATTCCAAGGGCCGGGGGTGCAGGTAGTGGCGTTTGTACCTGTGGCGGGGCCAGTACCGCCACCGATCATGGTAGTAATCCCGGAAGCGATCGCCACTTCAATTTGTTGGGGACAAATAAAATGAATATGGGCATCAATACCGCCAGCAGTGAGAATCATTCCTTCACCAGCTAAAGCTTCGGTTCCGGGGCCGATAATAATATCTACATTATTTTGAATATAAGGATTTCCAGCTTTACCAATTTTGAAAATCTTGCCATCTTTAATGCCGATATCTGCTTTGACAATACCCCACCAGTCGAGAATTAAAGCATTAGTAATTACTAAATCAACAGCACCATCGGCTTTAGAAATGGGGGATTGTCCCATTCCATCGCGGATAACTTTACCGCCGCCGAATTTTACTTCATCGCCGTAGGTGGTGAAATCTTGTTCAACTTCAATAAATAATTCTGTGTCTGCAAGTCGGATGCGATCGCCTACTGTTGGCCCGTAGGTTTCGGCGTAGGCGCGGCGATCCATTTTGTAAGGCATATAAAATCCTTTTTTTTAACGCAAAGGGACGCGGAGGGAAGCGCAGAGGTACGCGGAGGGTTTTAGAGGTTTCCGTTAATTTTGGCGTTGAAGCCGTAGACTTGGCGAGTACCGACGAGGGGGACTAGAGTTATTTGTTTTTCGTCGCCTGGTTCAAAGCGGACTGCGGTTCCTGCGGGGATATCGAGGCGCATTCCTCTGGCTTGTTCTCTGTCAAAGTTTAAAGCGGTGTTAACTTCATAAAAGTGATAGTGGGAACCGACTTGTATGGGGCGATCGCCTGTATTTGACACTAGCAATTTTATAGTTGGACGACCAACATTCAGTTCAATTTCACCTTCTGGTGTAATGATTTCTCCAGGAATCATAATAAATTAAAAACTAAAAAATTAACGAATTGGACTATGTACTGTCACTAACTTTGTACCATCAGGAAAAGTTGCTTCAACTTGCACATCATGCACCATTTCCGGTATCCCTTCCATGACATCATCTCGCGTTAAGAGAGTTGTACCATAACTCATCAATTCAGCTACAGTTTGCCCATCTCTTGCACCTTCTAAAATGGCAGCAGAAATATAAGCAACTGCTTCTGGATAATTCAGTTTTAAACCCCTTACTTTACGTCTTTCTGCTAATAAAGCAGCAGTAAAAATTAATAACTTATCTTTTTCCTGCGGCGTAAGTTGCATTCTTGCCTCTTCCTTCGCGTCCTTCGCGCCTTCGTGGTTCGTTCAAAGCTGCCACACTCTTGGTATACAATTACCACGATTTAAAAAAGAAACTCGCAGCAACTGCCAAACATTAATAAACCAGTTTCTAACCTCAGATGTAGAAGCACCGCGATATCGACACAATAATCCATGTTGTAACCGACTAACACCCGCTTCTCCTTTCCCATCCCATAAATTTCGCGTTTTTTCGACAATTTCTGATGAAACTGCACCACAAACCCAAACTAGACTACCTACTATTGGTTTTCCAGCCAAGCCGTGGGGACTGTGAAAAGTTTCTTCACTACCCCGTAACCATTGCCGATCGATCCATAAGGGAACATCTCGCTGCCAAATTTCCGTGTGCGATCGCCATTCCCCTTGCAAGAATTTTTCTCCTCTAGCACTGCGACCAAACCGGGTAATTTCCCAGCCTAACCAACTGCCCCCGGTTGCTAATTCTACCCGTAAATCTTGCCGATAAATCGCACCGTTAAATAAAATTGTCTCTTGCGGCAACCACTCCAAACAAGCGCCAGCATCAACTTGCATCTCGATGTTTTGTCTAGCTTGTAAGCCATTACTGCGGTATATCTTGCTTGCAGCAGCTGTAGTGATTAGGGCTTGGGCTTGGGGTTGGAGGTGAATGTTAGAGGATAAGCGATCGCCTCCCACCATTCCCCCAGCCGTGTGTAAAATGACGCTATGACAAATTTCCCCTTCTGGGTAAAATGGACGTTGTACCTTCAGGGGCGCTTGTTGGTGACTGTAAATTAATTGGGTTTTACCCTGGCGATCGGCATAGACTAAATTAAGTTTGCCATGCCAACCTTCTGCTGCTTGCGGATTGCAGGTCATTTATAAATTCAAGATTAAAGTTCAGATATCTTATATTTATTTAATGCATTCTCTGCTACTTTACTTGCAATTTATCATTGTTTTTCGCCCAGGTGTACGCTAGTGCGATAGACCATATAGATAAAACCACTTTCATCACGAAAGCGCTGATATAATTCTTGAAAATTATCAATAAGCTGTTCGTATGCCAAGCCTTCACGTGGCAAATAAGAAACACTCATTGCTCGCCCAATAAGTCCAGTTAAATCTAACTGTTGCCTATAAGTAAAAGTATATTCGTGGATATTAATAAAATAGGGAGTTACTAACAGTGGCTCTACCGACTGCATTCTAGATTCTGCTGGGTGATTATTAGATACTTCGCGGACTATTCGGCTATATTCTGTAGTTAACGCATCTTCTTGATCGCGATTATTCCACACGACAGCCAAGCGTGCTGATGGTTTTAAAACGCGGTGAAATTCTAATAAAGTTGGTTCGGGATTGAACCAGTGGAAAGCTTGAAAACAAGTAACTAAATCAATTGAATTATCAGGTAATTGGGTAAATTCTGCTGTTCCATCACGAAACTCTATTAAAGGATGTGGTTTAGCAGCTTCTCGCATCGCCGCGTTTGGTTCTATGGCGATAACATTAACTCCTCGTTCTGCTAACAATTTTGAAGAAATTCCTGTACCTGCACCAATATCTGCTGCTACGAGTTGTGAATTTTCACCTAATCCTTCCAAGATAATATCAATTGCATCTGCGGGATAGCTTGGTCGATATTTTACATAATCCTCTGCTCTGTCAGAAAATCGGTTGAGTGGGTTTAAGGTATGTAAGGGGGTTGTTTCAGGATTAATTTGACTCATAAGTTTTTATAGAAAAGAAGAAGTGCGTTGGCGTAGCCCGTCGTAGACATCGCTGTAGTTCAGAAAAGCGATATCATAACAATTAAACCGCTCTAAACAGTAACATCTACATACAATAATGGAAAGATTGCTAAACATCCACATTGAAAAACTACCTGAAGGCGTTTATTTAGCAACATCTGATGAGCTTCAAGGTTTAATAGCTCAAGGACGGACTGTTGCTGAAACTTTAGAAATTGCCCGTGATGTAGCGCGTAAGTTATTAGAAGCACAATCTCAGGATAAAGAACTAGATTATTTGCAACCAATAGCTGAACAATTTAACTATCCTTTAGTTGTAGGTCAGTAGTCAATTAATGGGACGGCTAGCTGGGTTTAGGTACAGAGAGATTATCAAAATATTAAAAACCTTTGGCTTTGTTTTTCATCGTCAAGCCGCAGGGAGTCATGAAATCTAGTTTAATCCTGAAACTAATCGTTACACTACTATTCCCAATCATTCTGGTGATATGCCAGAAGGAATATTACGTGCAATTTTAAAGCAAGCTGGTATTGAACCTGAAGATTTTATTAACCGCTCTTAGTAATAAAGGACGTTTATATTCATTTTGATTAAGCTTGTTTTTACTATTCTAACCAAGCTATCAAATCAGCAACTTCAGAAAAATCAAGCAACTCTTCGCCCAACTCCTCTAACTGTTCAGCAGATAAATTCCTAACCTGCTCAACTAATGATACATCAATATCATCAAAGCGCCGTTTAAGCTGACGACTAATCAATTTAAACGCTTCTTTTTGAACGATATCTTGATAAATTACAGACTCTTCCATATTATCTGCAAAAATTTTAGTCCCTCTTCTGCTCGTCTAACCAAGCTACTAAATCAGCAACTTCAGAAAAATCAAGCAACTCTTCGCCCAACTCCTCTAACTGTTCAGCAGATAAATTCCTAACCTGCTCAATTAATGATCCATCACTATCACTAAAACGCCGTTTAAGTAGACGACTTATTAATTTAAACGCTTCTTTTTGAACGATATCTTGATAAATTACAGACTCTTTCATAATATCCTCCCGCAAAAATTGCCGAATCAAATCCTTATCAAACCGCAAACCCACCAGAATTTCTACACAACCCGCAATATTTTGTCGCTCCTCCCTATCTGAAATTGTAGCGACTTGTTCAGCTACTTGTACCAGTAAAGTTTGCGGCGAGTCAGTTCACGTCAAACTTGCTAAAAGTGAAGTATTTACTAGAAATGTTGCTAAGTCTTGCTCCCATAGGCGAACTACACGAATGAAATTGCTTGAGTTTATAAAAATTACAAAAAGCAGCTACTTTTTGATACAAGTAGCTGCTTTGAGAGATAAAAGATAGTAACAAATAAACTATTTAAACTTAGAAAAGTTGGTTGTATAAAAATAAGGTATTAACATCTAAGAATCTTGCCCAATGTAGGATAGAGTAGTCTAACAATCGTATTCTTCTTTCCACTTCGAGAGGTATATAGGGACTTGTTGATAATTGTTGTCTAAATTTACTTGTAATAGATGTTAATTCACAAGCATCACCATATCTCAAATACACAAGCTGATCTCGTATATCCGAACTTAGACTTTTATCATTATCAACTGCATCAATAAAATCTTCTAATCTTTGATTGATATTTTTTCTAGCATAACTTGCTTGTGTTTCTAAGATGTAATTCATGGTGAATGTGATTTATTAAATATTGATATTATAACTGTTATTTTTATACTGTTTATTCATTAGCAGAATATTTGTACTACTATTTTCGCGCCCTTTGTGTTCTAGTCTGCTGCAACGGCTTCACCAACCAAGCGCGTTTCAAACAAAAAAACAGCTGCATCTATTAGGAAGCAGCTGTTTTCACAAATTATGTAACTACAAAGTATTAGTAATCGAAGTCGCCACCGCCAGCACCAGCACCAGCAGGAGCGCTATCTTTAGGTTCGGGCTTGTCAACTATAATACATTCGGTTGTCAACACCATACCAGCGATGGAAGCAGCGTTTTGCAGAGCAGAACGAGTCACCTTGGCAGGGTCAACAATACCAGCCGCTAACAAATCGACGAATTCGTTGGTTGCAGCGTTGTAGCCAATGTTGAAGTCTTTCTCTTTCACGCGTTCAGCAATAACAGCACCATTCTGACCGGCATTTTCAGCAATCCGCTTCAGAGGTGCGGGTAAGGCGCGAACCACAATCAAAGCACCAATCAACTCTTCATCCTTAAGGTTGCTCTTTGCCCACTCTTCCAAGTCGGGAGCCAGGTGAGCTAGAGTTGTACCACCACCAGGAACGATACCTTCTTCCACAGCAGCTTTGGTGGCGTTGATAGCGTCTTCTAGGCGCAGTTTCTTATCTTTCATTTCGGTTTCGGTTGCTGCACCCACTTTCACTACAGCAACACCACCAGAGAGTTTAGCAAGACGCTCTTGTAATTTCTCTTTGTCGTAAGAAGATTCGGTTTCATCGATTTGACGACGAATCTGTTCGACACGAGCTTTAACAGCAGCTTCGTTACCTTCGGCAACAATTGTGGTGCTGTCCTTGGTGATTGTGATTCGGCGAGCTTTACCCAGGCTATCCAGCTTGGTGTTATCTAGCTTCAGACCAGCATCTTCGGTAACTAGTTGACCACCAGTTAAAACGGCAATGTCTTCTAATAGTGCTTTGCGGCGATCGCCAAAGCCAGGAGCCTTAACAGCAGCCACGTTGAGTACGCCGCGCAAACGGTTTACTACCAAGGTTGCCAAAGCTTCTTTTTCAATATCTTCGGCGATAATCACCAAAGGACGACCAGCACGAGCCACTTGCTCTAACACTGGTACAAGGTCTTGCACTAAAGCAATTTTCTTATCAGTCAACAGTAGGAAAGGCTCATCAAAAACCGCTTCCATCCGTTCAGCGTCGGTAGCGAAATAAGGAGAGATATAGCCTTTGTCAAAGCGCATCCCTTCAGTGATTTCCAACTCGGTGAACATAGATTTCCCTTCTTCTAGGGAAATTACGCCTTCCTTGCCCACCTTGTCCATTGCTTGGGCAATCATCTGACCAACTTCTTCGTCATTACCAGCCGAGATCGCACCAACTTGGGCAATGGCTTTGGAATCTTCCACTGGACGGGCGTGTTGAGCAATTTTATCTACCAGGAAGCTGGCAGCTTTGTCAATACCACGCTTCAGTGAAATTGCGTTAGCACCAGCTGCAACGTTCCGCAAGCCTTCTTTGACGATCGCATGAGCTAATACGGTAGCGGTGGTAGTACCATCGCCCGCAGCATCATTGGTCTTAGAAGCAGCTTGACGAATCAGAGCTACACCAGTGTTTTCAATGTGGTCTTCTAATTCGATTTCTTTGGCGATCGTTACACCGTCATTGACGATTTGCGGTGCGCCAAACTTCTTTTCTAGGACTACGTTACGACCTTTGGGGCCAAGGGTAACAGCTACAGCCTCAGCCAGGATGTCAATGCCTCGTTCTAAGGCGCGACGGGCGTTTTCGTTGTAGATAATGCGCTTTGCCATAATTTATTGTTAGTTGTCCTTTGTCATTTGTCATTTGTCTTTTGTTTTACCCTTCGGGAAGCCGCCCGGAGGGCATCTACGTCATTTGTCATTTGTCCTTTGTCATTGGCTAATGACTAATGACCAATGACCACTAGATAACAACTGCTAAAATATCTTTTTCAGAAAGCAGTACATATTCTTCAGTGCCGAGCTTGATGTCAGTGCCAGCGTACTTAGAGTACAGCACCTTATCGCCGACTTTAATTTCCAATTCCTGACGGTTTCCATCGTCATTACGCTTGCCAGGGCCAAGAGCCACTACTTCCCCTACTTGGGGCTTTTCCTTGGCGGTATCGGGCAAATACAGACCACCTGCGGTCTTCTCCTCAGAGGCGCTCACTTTTACGAAAACGCGATCGCCTAAAGGTTTAACTGTAGAAACGCTTAGAGATAAAGCTGCCATAATTATTTTCTCCAGAGTTTAGCACTCTCAACTCCTGAGTGCTAATTTACCGAAAAGTGTCGTCCAATGGCAAGAATGCCTTGAGTACGGGTTCCCGAACTAGAAGGTCATAGATGTACTTAAGTATAAATGCTTAATTATTTATACCTTGCGGGTTTTGTTCTGTAAGTTACGAAGAGAGTAGGGAATGGGGAATAGGGAAGAATTTTCATAACTCTTAATTCTCCACTCCCTACTCTCCAGTCAACTTTATTTGCAAAGCTTGCAAATTGTTATAGAACTGTAATCAGGGAGCCGCTCGATGAGTAACAATACAGTGATAGCGATCCAGTCCAACCATCAAATTCCTAAAAAACTCAATCTTTAGAACATAAGACCCTGAGTAATTGTGTAGAAAGTTTAGGACTTGCAAAAATTCAGCGAGACATTTTTATTTGCGCTGACCAGGCAATTGCTGCTCAAAACGAGCTAGTCTGGAATTCTGGGATTACTTAAAAAAGCGACTTAAAGATTTAAAACTCGATGAGCCGTACTAAAGTCATTCTATTTGCGTCTATAAAACTAAAGCCAACTGCTTGCGTGTTTCTGGTTCTAGATCCATAATGGTGATTTACCCTGATGGTGTCTGGTATCGCCAAGCAAACCCGGAAGTTACTCTGCGGATCGTCCGAGAACACTGAATAGGTAATAAGGTGGTAGAAGAATATGCGTTTTCAATCCATCTTTTGCCTGAAACTTCCCTAGTTTCTTGTGAACACCTCATAGAGGCTTAACAACGAAAGGATATGGTATAGCAGTAGGCTTTAAGAAAGTGCGGGTTGGTTTTGAGGTAGGGTCATCTTTAAGCCAATACTTACTTGTGAGTCCGAAAGATTATTATTTAATCAGTGTTTTTTACCCCGCCCCTTTCAAAGCGATATATAATAGCGCATTATAGATACTACTGCTATACGTATCCTTGCTGGACTTTTGCTATCGAGCTACTAGTCTATTGAAAGTGCTCGGCATTTTTGAGACTTCGAGACAGCAAAGGCAAGTTAAGTAGGAAAAGGACAACATCTCGAATAACCCACCATAGAGGATAAATATTCAAGACTTTGATGGACCGAAGCGCGACAAGTGCCACTGCTATGAAAGAGCCCAGCATGAAAGATCACAAACGACTTCTATTGATTGATGATGACCCTAACCTCATCTTGCTGGTGAAGGATTACTTGGAATTCCGGGGATATGAAGTCATCACCGCTGAAAATGGACGTGAAGCTCTGGAAATTTTAGAGCAAGATGTTCCAGACATGATCATCTGCGATGTGATGATGCCGGAAATGGACGGATATACTTTTGTGGAACAAGTCCGGCAAAACGAACGCACCAGCTGGATTCCGGTTCTTTTCCTTTCAGCTAAGGGACAAAGTGCAGACCGAGTTAAGGGTCTGAATAAAGGTGCTGATGTTTATATGGTCAAACCCTTTGAACCAGAAGAACTCGTAGCGCAAGTTGAGTCCTCGCTGAAACAAACTATCCGTTGGAAAGAACACCAAGCAAAAGGAGGCGAAAACGGTTCCCGTATCCAAGTTCCCTTCGATGTGCAATTAACCCCAACCGAACTGAAAGTAGTTCAGTTTGTTGCTAGGGGTTTAGCTAACCGTGAAATTGCTGAAGAACTCAATGTTAGTCAACGAACGGTTGAAAGCCATGTGTCCAATATGTTGGGCAAAACCAATCTCCACAATCGCACTGAACTAGCGCGGTGGGCGATTGAAAATCAAATGGCCTAAACAAAGTTAAGAGTTAAAAGTTAGGAGTTATGAATTTTTTAATTCCTAACTCCTAACTCCTAACTAATATTTACCAACCATCTTCTTCAGGGCTGGATTGGTGCAAAACTTCTAAATCCAGTTCATCCAGGTAAGTCAAGGCACTTTCAATCTGGGAAACAGTGCCCCGTAGTTCCAGATCAAAGCAGCTATATTGTGGCACGTTTGCGCTTATCTCGGCAGTAGCAATAATTACTGTGATCCCATAGTGAGAAACCAGTCGTGAAATGACTGGTTCCTCATGCAAGTCTTTAGGAATACGAACCTGGATGCGAGTTTGGGTGCGTCTATTATCTAAAATATCAGTATTATATTTTACTTGTTTATTTGGAATTGCCATTCTAGCTTCCTATTCGACTTCTGGGATGAGGGTTTGGCTTTGTACGACTTCTTTTAACACTAGCGTTACTCATCCTATGCACGCAAACAGTAGCAAATGATTCATAATTCATCATCAAGATTCGATGAGATGAATTATGGATTACTATAAAAGTGCGATCGCATTTAAGTGGATTATAAATTTATTAACTTATAAGTAAATCTTTGTTGAAAGATGAATAAACATCTTGGAGAATAATTCTCCGATTAAATTTTAATCAAGTGTTGCTTTTACTATTAACATTTAATGCTATTGGAATTTCGATCGTAAATTCCGTTCCACGAGCAAGTTCAGACTTTAGCTGGATATTTCCCTGATGTTTCTCAATAATTTGATGGCTAATTGCTAAACCTAGCCCCGTTCCTTTGTTGATGGGTTTAGTTGTAAAAAAAGGCTCGAATATCTTGCTTTGAATCTCGGAATCTATTCCATTACCGTTATCTCTAAATGTAATGATGACTGTTTCTAATTTAGTTACTTCAGTTTGAATTATAATTTGCTTTGGGATCTGATTATCTAGCTCTAGTAAAGCATCAATGCCATTACTAAGGATATTCATGAATACTTGGTTTAGTTGTGCTGGATAACATTGAACTGGTGGGAGATTTCCATATTTTTTTATAATCTCAATTTTTGGTTGTAATCGATGATTTAAAAGTAATAAAGTACTTTCAATACCTTCATGAATATTCACAGCTTTTTTATCTGACTGATCGAGTCGAGAAAAGTTTTTTAGGGACAGCACGATGTCACGAATCCGATCGGTTCCTATCCTCATGGATGAAAGAATTTTTGGTAAATCATCGATGATGAAATCAATATTAAAGTCGCCAAATTTCTCTTCAAATAAAGAATACGAATCTGGATGTTCTTGTTGATATAGTTGGATTAAATTTAAAAGACAGTTGACATGGTTATTCAGATGATTAAAATTACCGTGAATAAAATTAACAGGATTATTAATTTCGTGGGCTAAACCTGCAACCATCCGACCCAAGCTAGACATTTTCTCTGTCTGGATCAATTGAACTTGGGTAGTTTGTAATTCTCGTAAGGTATTTTCTAACTGTTGTGCTTGAAGTTGGGCAGTAGCAGTTGCAGTAGTGAGTGCTTTGAGGTTATTGTAAGCTTTGGAATGATAACGAATGCGGGCAATTAACTCAACTGGATCTGGTAATTTGATTAAGTAGTCATTAGCGCCTTCAGTAAAAGCTTCTGCTTTGAGCTTTGCTTCTTCTTTACTGGATAACATGACTATTGGTACATCACGAGTTACTGGATGAGAGCGAAACCAACGCAGTAACATTAATCCATCGATATCTGGCATGATCATATCCAAAAAGATCACCGTTGGTTCTATGGCGATCGCATCTTGAATAGCCTGAGCTGGATTGCTTGTATAGTGAAGGGATATATCTGTTTCTGTCGCAACCATCCGACGGAAGGCTTCGCTGATAATTACCTGATCGTCAATTAGCAAAAGCCTGACTGTAGATATTTTGGCATTCAGAATAAATGGTGCAGCTTGTGGAGTTTGTGGTTGACTCCAGTTTGGTGATAATCTTGCTGTCTTTGGAGATATTTCTAAAAGTGCTGTTTCTTGCAGGTTCATTTAGTACCTCTAAATAGGTCTTTGTTTTTAATACTACAAACTAGACAGTTAAATCTACTAATCGGCAATTGTCGCAATTATATCTCAGTATTTGAATACGTTAGTGTTTTGCAATACTTCGTAAAGGTTTTTTAAGTATCTGCTTTCATACACATATTTCATTTATAGTATAAAGTAACACTAGTTAATTAAGTATTATACCGTAAAGTTGATGCAGGCTGATGCGATCGCCTCAACTGGCAAAACCTCTACCGCAGCTTTTAATTCGACTGCTACTTTCGGCATACCATAAACAACGCAAGTTTTGCGGTCTTGAGCAATAGTATGCCAACCTGCTTCGCGCAATTGTTTTAAGCCTTGAGCGCCATCTCCTCCCATCCCCGTCAGCAAGGCCCCAACCCCTTTTCCAGTCCAATTTTTAGCCACACTCTTGAAGAAAACATCAATTGATGGACGATAGAAAAAATGTAGTGGTTCTTTGTCATAGCTAAAGGTGAGGTCGGGACGCATTATTAAATGAAGATTTGTGCCAGCAAGCAGAACTTTACCAGGCTGTGGTGTAGAACCTGCGATCGCAATTTGCACAGGCAGAGGAATTTGCTCATTCAACCAAGCGGCAAAACCTTCGACAAATTGAGCATCTATATGTTGAACAACAACCACAGCCGCTGGAAAATCTTGGGGAAATTGAGAGAGAATAGTTTTCAATGCCTGGGGCCCACCAGTGGAAGACCCCATCACAATTAGAGGTGGAAGTGATTTTGAGTGATGGACAGGCGGCGATCGCCGATGTGAAGATTTGCCAATTAAGCGGGCGATCGTGGCAATTTTATTTAGTAACCCATCATCGCCTAAGATTGGCGTATTGATGGCATCCAAGGCTCCATACCCCATTGCTTCAAAAACCTTGGCTGCATAGCGATTAACGCTAGCTGTTACCATCACAATCGCGCAGGGAGATTGTCTCATGATATGCCGTGTAGCTTCTACTCCATCCATGCTGGGCATCAGCACATCCATCAAAATCAAGTCGGGAGTATCAGCCGCACACTTGCTCACAGCTTCCGCACCATCGTAGGCAACCCACGCCAGCTTGTAACCTGGTATTTTTACCACAGCCCGCCGCAGTACCTCTACAGCCATTAACATATCGTTAGCGATCGCAATTCTCACAAATTATGACATTTCTCCAAAATAACGCGACAAATACAACAGATAAAAACCCAGATTAAATCTAGGATCAGCCCTTTCAAGGTGGTGAAATTTAAAACGAAAATTGGTAATTTCAATATTCAAAAAGCCCAAAATCTCGGCGGAGGATTCAAAATGGTAGGACTGAAACAATGTATCTTTGTTCGTCACCTTGAAAGGGCTAGTCCTATATAATTTAAATGCCTTTGCCATATAGTCGAAAACTCCAGTTTATAAAGCATAAGGAGTAACCAATGAAGCACTTTACCCTGTTTACTTTTCTGTATCTAGCAGCGGGAGCTTGCCTAACAGCGATCTTCTTTGGAAATTCTGACATCACTCCAAACGTTAGAACAATTCTGCTAATTAATGCTGGACTGTTATACCTTACCTCTGTCCTAAGTACTTTTCCATTTTGGCGCAATCGCGTACTACAAAGCGAAGCGAGACTGCGCGATAAACCTGCTTGGGATCGGAATATTGTGATGATTATACCAATATTCATCATTGTATTGATGCTTGTTATAACCATCCCCGACCTGGTGAATCACAACTGGACAACTCCGGTAATCGCCAGAGCATCTGTAGGGCTACTAGTCATCCTACTTAATGCAGAACAACTTTTTATCAGAAACCAAATTCGGCAAGAATCCTGATTACTAGACAGACAGTACAGGGAGATGGATGAGATTTTTTGTCAATGCGTAAGTCCTAGATTCAGCTCTTTCAAGGTGGTGAAATTTGGAACGAGAATTGCTAATTTCAACATTCAAAAAGCCCAAAATCTGAGCGGAGGATTCAAAATGGTAGCACTGAAACAACGTATCTTCGTTCGTCACCTTGAAAGTGCTAGTTCTAAAATCTTACTTTCTTAATTACGAATTACGAATTATTATCAAGCCTCTCCAATTAAATCAATCACCGCCTTTAACAGAGTGTCGTCATGAAAGCTGCTCTTAGTTAAGTAGTAGTCTGCACCTGCTTCTAATCCTTGCAGTCGGTCTTCTTCCCGGTCTTTGTAAGAAACGATAATCACAGGTGTTTGCTTCAACTTGGCATGAGTTTTTATCTGGCTGGTGAGTTCAAAGCCGTTCATCCGAGGCATATCAATATCTGTTACTACCAAGTCATAATCGCCGCTGCGGATTGCATTCCAACCATCAATACCATTAACCGCCACTTCCGCTTTGTAACCATTGTTTTCCAAGAGTTTGCGTTCCATTTCGCGCACAGTGATCGAATCATCTACTACTAATACTCGCTTGTAAGTTTTGGTAACTGCCTGATGAGCAGACTGATTTACCTGAGAAAGTTGTCCGCTAGAAAACACCTTCGCAATAGAACGTACCAAATCTTCAACATCGACAATCAATACTGGAGAACCATCATCCATCAGGGCTGCGGCGCTAATGTTTGGGACTTTACCAAGACGGGGATCTAAGGGTCGGACAACCAAATTGCACTCACCGAGAAACCGATCTACAACTAATCCGTAACGATTGAGGCGATCGCTAATTACAATCACTGATAACGATTCTATATTCACCGCAGGCGAGGCTAACTCTAAAACTTGACTTGCTAAAATCAACTCCACAGGTTGATTATTTATCAGGAAAAATGGGCGATTTTCCGATACAGCAATCTTAGACTTCGATAATATCAACACCTGTTCAATGCGCGTTAGCCCAAAAGCATAGGGTTCGCCAGCAATTTCTACCAACAGGGTGCGAATCACAGATAACGTTAGCGGTAACTGCAAGTGAAAGGTCATACCCCTTCCCAACACAGAAACCGCCCGTAGTGTGCCGCCAACTTCCCGCACTGTGCTATGGGCGATATCCAGCCCCACACCGCGTCCCGAAATTTCGGTGACAGTTTGGGTTGTGGAGAAACCAGGCAAAAATAAGAATTCCATCAACTCAACTTCGGTAAGTTGGGCTGCCATTTCCGGGTTTGTCAGTTGCTTGCTGATTACAACTTGGCGCAAAAACTCGATATCGATTCCCCGTCCATCATCTGCAACGGTGATAAACAACATTCCAGCGCGATGGGTAACTTCAATCCGAATAATTCCTTCTTCTGGCTTTCCTGCTGCTAAACGTTCCTGGGGCAATTCAATGCCATGATCGATCGCATTCCGCAGGATATGAGTTAATGGAGCTTCCAGACGTTCTAAAATATCTCGATCTACCAAAGTAGATTTCCCGACGATTTCCAGTTTCACCCGTTTACTCAATTGTCTAGCTAAGTCGCGCACCATCCGGGGAAATCCCTGTCCTCCATCCGCAAAGGAACACATTCGGGTAGCAATAACTTCTTGATATAAGCGCTGGGAAAGGTTAGCAGAACGCTGAGAAAATTGTTCTAGTTCGTTTTGGCGATCGCTTATCATCTGGTAACATTCGTGAGCTTTTTGATGAGTTGCACTCAAGGTTTCCTTAATTTGCCGATCCAGATGATATTTGCCCAATAACTCCTGCAACTTCTCCAGTAAGTTGGACAATTCCCCCTGATTGCTTCTCAGTTTCAGCAAAGAGTTAGCAAATGGTTCTAATAAATTCGCCTCAACTAAAGACTCTCCTGCTAAACCCATCAAGCGATTCAAATTTTCAGTACTCATTCGCACCGCCCGATTTTGGGTGATGCCCAGTTCTTCTAATGGGGATGGGGAAATAAGGGTTGTCTGTTGGTTGTCTTCTAACTGCGCTGTTGTGATTAGGGGATGAATTTCTGTAGAGGTTGCCTCTGGAGTTAGGATATTAGCGATCGCCCTCACCAATGATTGAATGCCAACATCTTCTAACAGCTGTAAATTTGGGTTGGCTGTAACCATTTGAGCTATCCGCAAGAGCATATCTACCCCTTGCAGCAATACATCAATGCGATCGGCAGTTAAGGTAACTTTTCTCTCTTGAGCCGCCACAAAGCAGTCTTCCATGACGTGAGCAAGGTTGACAGCCGGATCGATTTGGACAATTCGCGCAGCGCCTTTGATGCAATGGGCTGCGCGCATTAAAGCTGCGAGTTCTTCTTGGGGATCGGGCTTCGTCTCCAGTGCCAACAGGCGATCGTTCAATACCACAACTTGGGCTTTTACTTCCATGTTGAATAAATCAAGCAAGGAAAGATTGCTGACATCAAATTCTTCTAACATTACTACACCTTCCTAGAACACCGATTCATTAATCCTGGAAGAACCTCTCCCTCAACCCCTCTCCTCGTAAGCTACGGTGGTGTACACAAGTCTCTTAATCTGCACCTTTGATGCATCGCCCTGCACGTTTGTTGTATCGACTCGCAC
>NZ_JAVRCB010000001.1:327190-386317 GCF_034530955.1 Nostoc sp. DedQUE05
CTTTGTTGCATCGCCCTGCACGTTTGTTGTATCGACTCGCACCTTTGTTGCATCGCCCTGCACGTTTGTTGTATCGACTCGCACCTTTGTTGCATCGACCTACAAAAATTAACCCACCCTACGTTCCGCAGCAACTTTAAAAGACTTGTGTACACCACCGTAGCCTACGAGTAGAGGGGAGTTTAGCTCCCTCTTCCCTTGTAGGGAAGGGGGTTGGGGGGTTAGGTCTTTGATTACAGCACCTTCCTAGCTAAGGTGGTGAATAACAATTCATCATCCAAATAGCTAACACTGTGCGATCGCTCCATTTGCGATCCGCCAGGTTGCCAGTGAAATAACCCTTTAGTATAAGTTTGAGTCAGACTCTTAGGCGGATCTTGTAACTCATCCCGGTGAAGTCGGTGTAATCCATAAAGTTCATCTACACCAAACACCCAAGTTTTATCTGCCTTTTCCAGCACCACCATGCGCGAATACACCACTGAACTGAGCGTTTGTACTGCTGTATCGGCAGTTTCCAGATTCAAAAGATCGCTCAAAGAAATACACAATAGCAATTCGCCTCGGATACTTACCAATCCGCGCAAGATTTGGTTGCTGCGATGCGGTAGGGTATGAACCACGCTAGAAAGAGAAATTTCCTTGAAGATTTGGGCAGAAAGCGCCAGCCATTCCCGTTGCAGACGAAAAATCACAACTGTGATTTGAGTGGTGGTTAAAGTATGGGATATCTGGGAATTTTCATCAGTTCTAGATTTAGCCAGTAACTCAGTCCACTGATGGCGATAATCTTCAGATATGGAGCGCTCTAGCAAATAGCGTCCAGCAGTAGAGTAAACGGGGCAATTGCGGCAATGGGTATAAGTGGCTAATTGCGGACAGGAGCGATCGCCCTCAATGCCGATAAAATTCCAACAACGTTCAATATTTAATGGCGTAGCGGGGTTCATAAGGGCTGCTCAAGAGAATTGGTGCAGGGGTATAATGTCTTCTGTTTTCACCTGAAAGCGGGCAATCTCTTGACGCAATCCCTGCGCTACTTGGTTAAGTTGGGTTATGGCATGATTAATTTCCCGCAAGGAATCCGTGCTTTGCACAGAGGTACTACTCAACTGCACCATCGTCTCACTAATTTGTTGCGCTCCCACAGATTGGGTTTCCATAGCCTGGTTGACAAACTCAAATCGCGGATTCAGGTCTTGCACTTGCTGGATAATTTGCCCAACCTGTGTACTAATACTGGCAACATCTCCTATACTCCGCCCAACTTCTGCGGCAAACTTGTCCATCTCCATCACACCTGTAGAGACTGACGATTGCATCTGCTTCACCATCTGTTCAATATCGAGGGTAGCAACGGCGGTTTGATCTGCTAGTCGGCGAATTTCTCTAGCCACAACAGCAAAGCCCAAGCCATACTCTCCAGCTTTTTCGGCTTCGATCGCCGCATTTAACGACAGCAGATTCGTTTGGTCTGCCACCTTAGTAATTGTGACGACGATAGTATTAATGCTATTTGCCTTTTCGCTAATTACTCCCAATCGAGCTGCGATCGCATTCGTGGCCTTCCTTAATCTTCCATACCCCAGACAAGCTGGGGATGTTATTCAAGGTTAGTGAGTTAATTGACTGATTTAACTCGTTGGTAACGAACCATGCCAGCAAGGCCATTACGAATACAATCAGTCCTATGAATAAAAATGAACCGATCAACCGTGTTTGCAAGGTGATGTTCTTGAACATTGGATATCCTATTGTTCCTCTGCTGCTGTAAAATTCATTCGTTTATTAGAATTCCCAAATCACAAGCAAGATGAACAGTTTGTATTTTTATTTTTAAACAAATTATTAAGTAGGTAGTTTAGTTCAGAAACTAGATTTTACTGACGATCTAAAAGTATTGAAATATTTCCTCAATTGTTGATTAAATTGATTGCTGAGGAGTTAAACTAGAATATTCTGTTTTCACCTGAAAGCGGGCAATCTCTTGACGTAATCCTTGAGCAACTTGATTGAGTTGAGCTATGGCATGATTAATTTCCCGCAGAGAATCCGCCGTTTGCACTGAAGTACTACTCAACTGCACCATCGCATCACTAATTTGTTGCGCTCCCACTGACTGGATTTCCATACCTTGGTTCACAGACTCAAAGTGAGGGGCCATGTCTTGCACTTGTTGGATAATTTGCCCAATTTGAGAACTAATGCTGGCAACATCTTCTACACTTCGTCCAACTTCAGCAGCAAATTTGTCCATCTCCATCACACCTGTAGAGACTGACGATTGCATCTGTTTTACCATCTGTTCAATGTCGAGAGTCGCAACAGCAGTTTGATCTGCCAGTCGGCGAATTTCTCTAGCAACAACCGCAAAACCCAAACCGTATTCTCCAGCTTTTTCGGCTTCAATAGCCGCATTTAACGACAGCAAATTTGTCTGATCTGCCACTTTCGTAATTGTGACAACAATGTTGTTAATGTTATTCGCCTTTTCGCTAATTACTCCCAGTCGAGCAGCGATCGCATTAGTGGCTTCTACCAACTGCCGCATAGTGGCTTCCATACGAACCAAATCTTTTTGGCTAGTGCTAGCAGCCGTCGTCGTGATTTGTGAGGTAGTCGCAACTTGTTCCATAGTATTTACTAGTTCCCTAGAAGTTGCAGCAATTTCTTTGGCAGTAGCAGTTACCTCATTCGTAGAGGCTACTTGTTCAGAAATCGTCGCTTCTAATTGTTTACCAGAAGCAGCAATTTGAGTAGCCGAAGTAGTTACCTGAATACCTGAATTTTGCACCTGACGGACAAGGGTATTCAGGTTAGCAATCATATTTTTTAATGCAGCCATTAACTTGCCAATTTCATCATCTGAGGTAACTTCAACCTGGGTTGTCAAATCACCGGCAGAAACCTGCTCTGCTAGACTAAATGCTGACTGCAAAGAGCGACTCAAAGAAAGACTGAGAATGCGGACAATAACCAGTGAGACAATGAATGCAACAATCATAATACAGAAGAAAGTAGCGAAATTAACGGAATTTGCAAATGCCTGAAATTGACTTGCTTGCTTTTGCCTCTCTTCTAAAAGTTGCCCTTCTGTTTGCAGCATCTCACTAAGCTTTTGTCTGATTGCATCCATAATATTTTTACCTTTATCTGAAAGAATCAGAGCTAGTACTTCTTGCTCTTTACCAGCTTTTTTGAGAGCGATCGTTGTTTCTAACTCGCTCATCTTTTCTTGGGATAATTCCTCAAATTTATCTAAACTCTGGACTTGCTTTTGATTGTCTGAAATCTTTTGTCTTAAATATTTAAATTTATCCTTCAGGTTATTTTTAGCAATTTTATAAGGCTCTAAATATTGTTGTTTGTTTGTAATAATAAATCCTCTTTGTCCAGTTTCAGCATCAACTAAAATTTTTTCAATTTCTTTTAAATCCAATTTAACTGAATAGGTATGCGTTACTAAAGTAGCAGAATTAGCTAGAGAATCGTTTGCTGATTTAGCCACAAAACTAGCAATACCTGTTAAGATAACAATGATTCCAAATCCACCAATGACAAATTGATTAATTCTAATTCCTTGTTGCATATATTTTTGATGTTTGACTTTTTCCAAATAGGTGTATTAGGTAAAATGCGAAAATCAGCTTTTTAAATTGGATAACTATTTCCACCACGCTATACTAAACCACATCTATTTTGATAACCATATTTTTAAAGTAGTGGGAGTATCTTGCTTCCTGCTGATATTAGCGGGCAAGATGTCCGCACTACTCCAAGTTTCCAAATGGATGAGGTTTTAATGTACGTTTCTGGATGGATAGAAATTGCTTGAGGTTTACCCAATTCGCCAATTAGATTTTTTGCAAAAGTAAATTTTGCCAGAGGCAGATGAAGGTTACATAGCAATACAGTTCAGAATAAGCAACAAAATACTTGTAGAGACGGCGATTTATCGCGTCTCGAAAACCCAAAATTGTTGCCAGTAACCCTTAACTAAACCAGATTGGGTTATACGGTTAGGCTCATATAGATATAAGCCTTTATGACTTATTCATTTGTTGTAAAGATTTTTGAACATGATGTCAAAAGTCTTTTGAAACACTTGCAATTCTTAGAGTTCCCAGATCGTAAACGAGATTAACAGTTTGCATATTCAATTTTGAAACAAATTATTAAGCGCTATCCTGATTTCACTTCTTCTTTAGTCGGTGAATTCGCTGCCAAAGGATGTTTGCGCTACCAGCATTTCCTTGATGTTCTCTGAGTAATGCCAAATGAATAAGTGCCTCTTCATGGGTAGGTTGCAGGTAGATTGCTTTTTGAAAAGATTGTTCCGCCTGCTCATTTTGCGCCATTGCTTGCTGTACCTGACCAAGTAGAAGATACGCTTCAATACTGACCTGATTTTGGTTCAGATAGTCGTTGCATAATTTAGCAGCTTCATTCAACTGACCTTGATTAGCTAAGTTTCTGGCTGTTTCTAACAAATTTTCCTTCAGGTCTTTTGGTAATATGGGGTTTTGAGGAGGAAGATTCAATCTCGGTTGTGCGGCAAACTTGGAATGGTTTTTGTTGGGTAGTTGTCGCTTGTTGAGAACATCGATATTTTTGCTTGTAAAGTCTTGTTTGTGAAGATTGGGATGATGATTTTTGCGAATATTTTCGCACGTTGGGGACTTTCGATGAGCAACTACTGAATCTTGACGAACTGAAACAAATTCAGTTTTCGATATTAACCAAGCTTCAGCATGTCCAACAAATAGCAAACCTTGCGGGTTTAGCAACCTTTTTAGAACTCCAATAGTATGTACCTTGGTAGCACTATCAAAATAAATCAGCAGGTTACGGCAAAAGACAATATCATAGGGCGGCGTACCCAATAAAAAATCGGTATCTACTAAGTTACTGTGCAGAAAATTCACCATACATCTTACCTGTTCGCACAGGCGATATCCTGCCTCAGTTGCCTGAAAATAGCGCTCTTGAAACGATTGGCTATTGCCGCGAAACGAGTATTGATTGTAGATTGCTCGTTGGGCTTTTAATAGGCACTTGTTGCTAACATCAACAGCATCGATGTGAATGTTTGTTGGATTTAATCCTGCTTCCAAAAGAGCGATCGCAATAGAATATGGTTCTTCACCCGTTGCACAGGGTACACTCAAAACCCGCAATACGCCTTGGGGATTTTTTGGCAACCACTCAGATAATACATAATGCTTCAGAAATGCAAAAGACTCTGGTTCTCGAAAAAACCAAGTTTCTGGAACAATTACACTGTCAATCAGTGCTTCCCATTCCTGGGTAGATCCCTGTAACTTCCCTAGATAGTGAGCAATATCCGTGATGCCGCAATCTGCCATGCGTTGATAAATTGCACTAGCGATCGCATCAGCACCAATAGAATTTGCATCTAAACCAATCTTGCTTTTTAGTAAAGCTTGAATAACAGATTGTGCCATTTATAGAGTCTTCAGACCAATCTAAAATCTAGTATTGTGATGACTTTCTGGCAAGAGATTGACTTGCTGCGCTTCTGACAACAAGTACTCAATGCGAAGGCACTGAATCATCCCTCGATCATCTACAATCATTTTGCCCAAATATGGCGCTATATCTATCTGAATATTGGGATCAACAAATTCAGACTCAGACTGGTGTAATGTTTCTACAACTTGTTCTGTCATCAAACCCAAAATATAGGGAGCCTGAAGTTCTGCATTATTACTCCCCCAATAATTAACTAGGACAATTCTAGTACTCAGATACTCACTGGAGGGTTTACCACGCATCAACTGGCATAAATCGATTACTGGTATAATGCGTCCGCGATAGTTAAAAACACCAGCGATATGCTCAGGCTGGTGGGGCAAACTTTTGAGTACAACAAGTGGTATTACTTCTACAACCTGTCGGCTTTCTATGGCATATCGCTCATTCCCAATGTTGAGAAGTAACATTAACACTAATTTACATCTCCATTGCTAGCTTTTGTATTCCTTGTAGGCTATGCAAGACGCCTATCCTACGGTGATGAGAAATTTATTGCAGGCATATTCTAAAAACTATATGCTACTTTGTCAGAGTTTTAGTGTTTGCGAGATGATTTCTGAAAAGCCCACAGATAACAGTAACGTGATGAGAGAACACGACTTAGTTTCTTCTTCTAGTCCAGCAATACAGGGATTAGAGGGCATTAGATATCGTTTGCGCGGTGCTTCTACAAAAGAAAAAGTGGATGCTCTTTTAGAAGCATTTCAATATGGGCACAAAGGAATTGATTTAGTAATCCAGGCATTGGGCGATGGCGTCAGAGAAGTGCGGGAATCAGCTTTGCTGTTATTGTCCTACAGCAGCGAAGCTACTGCTGAACAAGCCCTATGGAATTATCTGCCCTTTGCAAAAATGCAATGCCTGCATACCTTGACGGAATTTAATCTAGATTGCTACAAACCTGAACAACATCATCCATATTATTTTGCGATTGCAGACTACAATAACACCCTTATTTGCTACTGGGATCTGTCTTATAAGCAATCTTTCGTTAATATTTGGCATTTGGAAACAGGTCAAAGTAAGAAAGATTTTGATCTGGCGATGGCTCACGAATTTGGTTTAGGCAAAAGCGGAAAAGTATGTATCATTAGCTTTCAGCACTTTCTTTGGCCATTAGATACAGAAACACAAGAGCCAATTGGCACTTATCCCGATTACCTTATGAATACTGTTCAAACCGCTCCCCATTGCTTGGCTGTCTGCTCAACTAAACAGCCATTGCTTGCCACTGGCTATACTGTGGGGAAAACAGGAGAGCTAGAGATTTGGGATTATGAAACCTATACTCGTCGCTTCCATCATCAATTTCAGGATTGGGCTTTAGTACCTCTTGGGAATTTGCCTTTGGGTAACTATATATCACCCCTTCTCTTCACTCCTGATGGAAAACTATTGGTTGCATATTTCAAGCAGAGATTGCAGAATAAGCTACACCTCTGGAATACCGAAACAGGAGAACTTATTCAAACATTGGATAATCTACCTGCTATGACAGTGAATGGACTTGCAAATCGCTTTGATGGGCAAATTTTGGCTTGCGGAATCCGGGAAAAAAAGGTGTGTGTGTGGCAATTGATCGGCGATCGCATTCTCTATACATCTTCGGGTGTTGCTCCTTGCCTTATGAGTTCAGATAGTAGAGTTTTAATCTACTGTACAGACAACTACGAAATAGTTGTTTGGGATTTGGCAATGAACAGAAAACTATGTACATTGCAGGGGCATACAGCGCCAATTGGTTATGTTGCCATGAGTAGCGATCGTAACTTCATTGCTAGTTATAGCATTGATAGAACAATTAAAATTTGGGGAGTGCCAGAGTCCCTTAAATACTTGTAGCGACTTGTAAATAACGTCCGAAGTAAGAACACATTATTTACAAATAACTGGTAGTTTATCCAAGAAAAATCTTATGGAGGATTAACTAACATATTTTCAGGATATCAGGGTCACAAGAACAGATGTTAACAGATTTTATCAAATAGTTTATTACACTTAATTGGTATTAACCGAAGTAGCCAAAGCAGTTGAAGCAATTAGCGTAGGCGTAGCCCGCCGCAGGCATCGCCAGCTACAAAGAAATATAGCTACTGCCAGTAGCATTTTAGCAGGTCTAGTGCTAAATAAAAATGTAATTAGCAAGATTTTAAGGAGTGAGATTATGCGCGAATCAGTTATTTATCAACAAATCCTAGAAGAAGGCGAAGCCAAAGGCAAAGCAGAAACAACAAGAAAGTTGGCTTTAAATTTATTGCGAATTGGAATGAGTTTAGAGCAAATTGCTCAAGTTACTGAATTATCTATTGAAGAAATTCAAGTTTTACAAGAGGAGATTCAAAAATCTGAATTTTAATTAATCGTTTTATAAAATACATAACTATACAAGCAAAACCCGCATTCGCAGGTTTCAAAGTTTTTATTAATCCGCGCAGACGGACTTAGTTTGTGTAGACGTGATTTATAATCGCCTGGGTTTCAAACTAAAACTCAGTACTTTGTGGTGTACGCGGAAACGGAATTACATCACGAATATTTCTTATACCCGTCATCAATTGCACGAGTCATTCAAAACCCAACCCAAAACCCGTATGGTGAACAGTTCAATAACTATATAAATAAATGATCTGAGAATACCTAATATTTATCAATCATTATCATTGTTCATAATCCTTAATCCAAGGATAGTACATAAAGCTATTGCTAATTCATCTAAATAATTATCATCCAAATGACCAATCACTCTGATAATTCTTGATTTATCAACAACCCGAAGTTGCTCACAAAGCACAACAGAATCTTGGTTTAAACCACCGATGCCAGCAGGTACAAACACATGAGAGGGTAAAATAGCACGTCTAATTTTTGAGGTGAATGGTGCGATAATGGTATGGGGACTAACAGCATTTGCCCGATCAATTTGCACTACTACGACAGGTCTAATCCCTGCTTGTTCTGTACCAATAACAGGATTTAGATCGCACAAAACTACATCTCCTCTTGAGATATCTACCACTGGATTTCTCCACGCGCCAAGCGTTCTTCATAATCTTCTAAATTAGATAAATATTCTGAAAAATCTGATTCTACTATTTCTAACGACTCGCTAAACTGAAGCCATAGTTCCCAGTTTTTACCGCTATGCTTCATTAATAGGAAGTCGATAAAATCACTTACTTCCTGAACTAAAGCTTCTGGCATTTGCCGGATTTTACCAATAGTTTGGTCTTGTATGCTCATGATAAATATTCTCAGATGGATTTCTGTTTATCCACAAAAGTCAAAAACCTGGCGATTAGAAATGGCCAGGTCTAAAATTTAAACTAAAACTCAGCACTTTGGGGTGTACGCGGGAACGGAATCACATCACGAATATTTCCCATACCAGTCATAAATTGCACGAGTCGTTCAAAACCTAGTCCAAAACCCGCATGAGGAACAGTACCGTAACGACGCAAATCAAGATACCACCACAAGTCTTCTGGCTTTAATCCTTGCGCTAACACGCGGCGTTCTAATACTTCTAAACGTTCTTCGCGCTGGGAACCACCGACAATTTCGCCAATTTTGGGTGCGAGAATATCCATTGCGCGGACGGTTTTTTCATCGTCGTTCAAGCGCATATAAAATGCTTTAATTTGCGCTGGATAATCTGTAACGATCGCAGGCTTTTTAAATAATTGTTCAGCCAAGTAACGTTCGTGTTCTGATTGTAAATCTAAACCCCAACTCACTGGATATTCAAATTTAACATCAGCTTTTTCTAAAAGTTTGATCGCTTCTGTATAAGTTAACCGTTCAAACTGATTATTAATAATATTTTCGGCTGTTGCCAACACAGATTTATCAATGCGTTCATTGAAAAACTCCATATCTTCTGGGCACGTTTCCAACACATATTTAAAAATGTGCTTGAGAAACGCCTCAGCTAAATCCATATCGCCTTCTAGATCACAAAAAGCCATTTCTGGCTCAACCATCCAAAATTCTGCTAGGTGGCGGGAGGTGTTGGAATTTTCTGCACGGAAGGTAGGGCCGAAGGTGTAGACGTTGCTAAACGCCATCGCCATAACTTCCGCTTCTAACTGGCCGCTAACTGTTAGATATGTGGGTTTAGCAAAAAAGTCTTGGCTGTAATCTACTGCTTGATTTTCTGTGCGGGGAATATTCTTTAAATCTAAACTGGTAACGCTAAACAATTCACCCGCGCCTTCGCAATCGCTAGCGGTGATGATGGGTGTGTGTACCCACAAAAAGCCTCTTTGTTGGAAAAATTGGTGAATTGCTGTCGAACAAGCATTTCTGACGCGGAAAACTGCACCAAAGGAATTGGTACGCGATCGCAAATGTCCAATGGTTCGCAGAAACTCAAAGGAATGGCGTTTCTTTTGCAGGGGATATGTATCGGGATCGGCTTCTCCGAAAACTTTCACGGACTCGGCTTTCAACTCAATCCTCTGTCCTTTACCAAGAGAAGCCACTAGTACCCCTGTCGTTTCCACAGCAGCACCCGTATTCAGTTTTTTCAAAATAGCTTCATAGTCTGGCAAATCCTGATTAATGACGACTTGCAAATTAGCTAGTGATGAGCCGTCATTGACTTCAATAAAAGCAAACTCTTTTGACTCACGTTTCGTCCGCACCCAGCCTTGAACTAGGAGAGACTCATCAGGTTGGCCACTTCGCAATATTTCTGCAATTCGTCGATTTACCATATTTACCCAGCATAAGACTTTAATATCCAGCCTATGATAACGCCCATTCCACCAAAGCGGACGACTTGCCAGAAAGGTTTTTTGAGGCTACGCCAAGAAAATAACTGGCTTTCTAAGTTCACTTCTAGCCTTTCCAACTGCTGTTGAATGTGCCGTAACTCTGCTTTGATTTCTGGTGTCTGAGATTTATTGTGCTTTAGTTGATCCCGGCGCTGTTGCCATTGTGCCTGTTGTTGGCGATCGCGCTGCACTCGATCGTAACGTTCTTTTAAGGATAGGAGCGATCGCTCTACTTCTTCTAATTCTTGTTCAAAATCTGGTTCGGGATTTTCTGCTGACGGCTGTGATTGTTTTGGCGGCTTCATTTACAAGTAGTAAACTAAAATTAAATATTAATCAATTGTCATTAGTCATTTGTAATTTTTCAAAGGACGAAGGACAAAGGACGAAGGACAAAAGACAAAGGACTCATAATTATGTCTCAATCTACTCAGCTGCCTAAAACCAGTCAACTGAATGAATTTAGTACTCTGGAACTAGCTCAAGCCCTCATGGAAAGGCTGACTATTTCCCCTAACGATTGGCATCGCCTCAAGTCTAACCGCAATTCCCGCGCTAATGAACAAGTGGCAGCAGCTATTGTGTATCTTTTAAAGAATCAGCCAGAAGAAGCTCAAGCTAGATTACAACAAGCAGTTGGTTGGTTAGATCGCTCCATTTCTGCCCCTCCCTGTCAAACTCACGGAAAAAGTTAAAAGTTAAGAGTTAGGAGTTATGAATTATTACTCAACTCCTAACTTTTAACTCCTAACTCCTAACTAAGTTACCGCCGCAGAGATAATCCCCGGCGATTTTCCATTTGTTTACAAAGTCTCAATTCTGTGCCTTTTCGGTTCCACTCTACCCGATCAAAAATTTGATGTAGAAGACATAAACCACGACCATTTTCTGACTCATCTGGTGGAAGATAGTCTGTTGGTTCTTCATTACTAGTAGATGAAGGAGTAAAACCACTACCCTGGTCTGATATTATCCACCAATATTGATTATCTATTACGGAAAAACGAACTACAACTGTTTTACTCGGATCGAGATTATTACCATGTTTAGCTGCGTTGACTAGGGCTTCTTGAAGTCCTAGCCGCAGTTCTGCTTGTAATCTTGCTGGAATTTCTGCCAACAATAAGTCTAATATGGGACAAAGGTAGAGGGTTGAGGCAAAACTAATAGTGCCCCAATAACGTCCAACTGGACGGAGTGAAATAGTAATCACAAGAGAAACCCCATAGCTTTCAGTTAGCTAGACATCAGTTTGCTATTACAGTCACCCTGATAAAACTTGAGGTGGTCATGCTGCCTTCAAACTTGCGTCTTTAAAACTAAATTTTGAAAATGCTAGGGAGCATTGGCTCTATAACTATGAATTGCGATTGTTTAGATATATCGGCTGGAAGAAATTTGATAATGAGGTCAGCAAATTAAGAATATGCTGTTAATTTTAGAGAGTATTGGCATACTCTAATTAGTTGCCGATTTATCATTCACACAATCTTCTTCATATTTTTCAGAACCTATGCTACTTGAATTTATTTAAACAAAATGAATTTTTATTTTTCGCTTAATTCAATTTTAGCATCTTTAGTATGCACTAGACTAAAAATTTCAAATTTCAGTTTTTTTGAAGGAATTACTAACCTTGTCAACAATGTGATAACACAAGAAAGGCGGCAGCTTCAACATGAGCAGTTTGAGGAAAAAAATCAGCAGGTTGTACCCGTGTGATGGTATATTGCCCATCTTGACAAAGCAATTTCAGGTCGCGGGCGAGGGTAGCTACTTTACAGCTGACGTAAACGATCCTATATGGTTTCAATTGCCGTAAAGTGTCTATGACTGCGCGATCGCACCCCTTACGTGGCGGATCGAGTATTACTACTTCTGGTATTGTGCCCATTTGGGGAAGCAATTTCTCTACTGCCCCGACAAGGAAAGTCACATTATCAATTCCGTTGCGGTGGGCATTCAAAATTGCTTGTTCTACTGCTGCTGGTTGCACTTCTAATCCTGTAGCAATTCGTACTTTTTTGGACAGGGGTAAAGTTAAAGTCCCAATACCACAGTAGGCATCAACTAGGAACTCATGCCCTTGAAGATTGAGTTCTGATTGAATTACCTGTAATAGTGCCTCTGCTGTTTCGGTATACACTTGGAAAAATGTATCTGGGCGTACTTGAAATTCCAGTCCAGCAAAATTTTCACGCAGGTGGGGGACTCCAGCAATGCAACGGGTTTCTGATCCAAAGATAGCATTTGTGCGATCGCTATTGCGATTGAGCGACACTCCGACTAACTGCGGATAGCGCTTTAACCATTCCTGGGCTTGGGTTGCAATTCCTGATAAATTCCAGTCCTTTACCACCAAAGTCAGCAACATTTCCCCAGTGTATCGCCCAATGCGTAAACCGAGATGGCGAATTTTTCCTTGGTGGCGGTGTTCGTCGTAAATTTGCCAACCTTGCTGTTGAATATCCTGCTTAACTTCGGCAAGTAAGGGATTTAATCGCGCATCTTGGACTGGACATTGATTTAAATTAATTAATTGGTGACTACCTTTTTGATAGTAACCAGCTTGTACTTGTCCTGTTGCCGATAGCGAGAGAGGATATGTAGATTTGTTACGGTAGCCCAAAGCAGAAGGGGCAGCAAGTACCGGATCTACTGGTGGTTGGATAAAACCGCCAATACGTTCCAAAGCTTGGATAACTTGATTTTGTTTGGCTACTAGCTGGTAATCATAATTAATATGCTGCCACTGACAACCGCCGCACTTATCCGCCACAATACAGCTAGGTCGGATACGGTGGAGGGATGGCTCCAATAGCTCTTGGAGCTTACCGTGGCCGTATTTTGGTTTAACGTGTACCAAGCGGACAATGGCGCGATCGCCTGGGACAGTATCTGGGACAAACACTACACGCTCATCAGCGCGTCCCACACCATCACCTGTATCACTCAGGTTAGCGATCGTCACTTCAATTAATTCACCCTGTTGCCAAATTATTTTAGTCATTTGTCATTTGTCATTTGTCATTTGTCATTTGTTACTGGGCATTGGGCATTGGGCATTGGGCATTGGGCACTTGTACTGAGCGAAGTCGAAGTATTGGACATTAGTTATTAATTCTTCTTCCCCTGCCTCCCCTGCCTCCCCTGCTCCCCTGCTCCCCTGCTCCCCACTCCCCCAAATAGATAAATTCAATACATAAGTAGCTCCTATCCCTTCACTTGTGTACCTCCAACTCGCTAAACTAACAGATAATATTTCAGGTGATTTCAATAATCATGACTGTAATTAGCCAAGTTATTCTCAAAGCCGACGACGAACTGCGTTATCCCAGCAGTGGCGAACTTAAAAATATCAAAGACTTTTTGCAAACCGGTGTACAACGGACGCGGATTGCGGCTACCTTAGCTGAAAACGAAAAGAAGATAGTTCAAGAAGCAACTAAACAACTTTGGCAGAAGCGTCCTGACTTTATCTCCCCTGGAGGTAATGCTTACGGCGAACGCCAACGCTCTCTATGTATTCGTGATTTTGGCTGGTACTTACGCCTAATTACTTATGGTGTACTTGCCGGTGACAAAGAGCCAATCGAAAAAATTGGTTTGATTGGTGTGCGGGAAATGTACAATTCATTGGGCGTTCCCGTGCCTGGAATGGTAGAAGCGATTAATTCCCTCAAAACAGCCTCCCTTAGCTTACTGAGTGCGGAAGACGCTGCCGAAGCAGCACCTTACTTTGATTACATCATTCAAGCGATGTCTTAAGACAAAGTGTGTGCTGGTTCTAGGAATATAGTTTCGGTCTACTAGAGTGAGTGCGAAACATTAGCACTCGATAGGCATAAGATCCCCAATTTGATCGTACCTTCCCCACATTTGGTAGTGGCTGTGGCAAAATCTCTGTCAAGTTACCAACCAGTTGTGGGGAAATTTTATGGATATGGGCATGGGGCATTTGACTAATGACCAATGACCAATGACTAATGACAAATACAAAAAACCGACAGTCCTTGATTAAGACTGTCGGCTATTAAGTGTGTTCCCTATTAATGACTCGGCTAGAGTTCAGTTGTCATTAATTATGCCTAGTTACCGATCGCTGGGGGACGATCTTAATCATCGATATGTGTGATTCTCGTCACTTGATTGTTACATCTAAACTGCATATACCCGAATAATCTCTGAGTGAGACTAGACTCACGTAAGTAAAGGAGCTAGAAATTTCACCAAGATTAAAAAATAAAGTTATCTTTACAGACTAAAGCATTTTGTGTGCTATTGATCTTCATCTTGTCTATCTCATGGTCGAAATAATCCTGTTGAGTGCATTCTGGGGTTTTACTACTCCTCCATCAAAGAAATAAGTTTGCTTGTAAAAAAGGCTGCACAAGCATTTTCTACCAATTATTTACCAACATGGAAATACAAGTATTTAGTTAGAGTTTAAATTAAAGAGCGATCGCGCTTCAATTAAGAACTGTACTTACAGGGCAAGTAAATCGATAGAATAATGCTCTGTCCCCCCAGAGTGCATTACTTCCATGACTGCAACCTCAAAACCAGCTTTTTCCCCCCAAGAAATTGCGGCTGTTGGTCTTAAACCAGAAGAATACGCAGAAATTGTCCGTCGGCTAGGCCGTCATCCCAACAAAGCTGAACTGGGAATGTTTGGTGTCATGTGGTCTGAGCATTGCTGTTACAAAAATTCTCGACCTCTACTCAAACAATTTCCCACCGATGGCCCCCGCATCCTCGTGGGGCCTGGTGAAAATGCTGGTGTTGTAGATTTGGGTGATGGACTCCAACTAGCTTTTAAGATTGAATCTCACAACCATCCCTCAGCAGTCGAACCCTTTCAAGGAGCTGCAACAGGAGTCGGAGGTATTCTCAGAGATATTTTTACAATGGGTGCGCGTCCCATTGCTCTATTAAACTCGTTACGCTTTGGTTCCCTAGAAGATCCCAAAACTCAACGGCTGTTTAGCGGTGTGGTGGCAGGAATCTCTCATTATGGTAACTGTGTGGGAGTACCCACCGTTGGCGGCGAAGTTTACTTTGACTCTGCTTACTCTGGTAATCCTCTGGTGAACGTTATGGCATTGGGGTTGATGGAAACCTCAGAAATCGTCAAATCTGGAGCATCTGGCTTAGGCAACCCCGTGCTGTATGTTGGTTCCACCACTGGGCGCGATGGTATGGGAGGCGCGAGTTTTGCTAGTGCAGAATTGAGCGATCAATCCATAGACGATCGCCCTGCTGTGCAAGTGGGCGATCCCTTTTTGGAAAAGTCGTTAATTGAAGCTTGTCTGGAGGCGTTTAAAACGGGTGCAGTTGTCGCCGCCCAAGATATGGGAGCTGCGGGAATCACCTGTTCTACCTCAGAGATGGCGGCAAAAGGCGGTGTGGGAATTGAACTAGATTTAGATAAAATTCCCGTCAGAGAAACGGGGATGGTTCCCTATGAATATCTGCTTTCGGAATCTCAAGAACGAATGCTGTTTGTTGCTCATAAAGGGCGCGAGCAAGAATTAATCGACATTTTCCACCGTTGGGGACTTCAAGCCGTTGTTGCTGGGACAGTTATCGCCGATCCTATTGTGCGAATTCTCTTTCAGGGTAAAGTAGCAGCAGAAATTCCCGCTGAAGCTTTGGCAGAAAATACCCCACTGTATAACCGGGAGTTATTGGCAGAAGCACCAGAATATGCGCGTCAAGCTTGGGAATGGACTGCTGATTCCCTACCTCCTTCCACAACTGCTGGAATAGAACTTCCAGGAGGACTGCAAAGTTGGAATGATATTCTCTTAACTTTGCTCGATACACCCACGATCGCTTCTAAAAATTGGGTATATCGTCAGTATGACCATCAGGTACAAAATAATACAGTAATGCTTCCAGGTGGCGCAGATGCGGCTGTTATCCGCTTACGCCCTTTGGAAGAGGACAAGGGGACAAGGGGACAAGGAGGACAAGGAGACAAGGAAACCCTCAATGCCCAAAGCGGTGTGGCGGCAACGGTAGATTGCAATCCTCGTTATGTTTATCTTGACCCTTACGAAGGAGCTAAGGCAGTGGTGGCAGAAGCTGCACGCAATCTTAGTTGTGTGGGTGCTGAACCTTTGGCGGTGACGGATAATCTGAATTTTGGCTCTCCAGAAAAACCCATTGGTTACTGGCAATTGGCAGAAGCTTGTCGCGGTTTGGCGGAAGGTTGCCGAGAATTGGCGACACCAGTCACAGGCGGAAATGTCTCTTTGTACAACGAAACTCTTGATTCTCAAGGCATCCCACAACCCATTTATCCCACTCCTGTTGTCGGTATGGTGGGCTTGATTCCCGATCTAACCAAAATTTGTGGTCAAGGTTGGCAAGCATCCGGCGATCTGATTTATCTTCTGGGATTGCCTCTGGCATCTCAAATCAGTTTGGGAGCATCTGAGTATTTAGCTACTATCCACAATACTGTTGCCGGAAAACCACCACGGGTTGATTTTGACTTGGAACGTCGCGTCCAAAAAGTTTGTCGTGAAGGAATTCGTAATGGTTGGGTACGTTCAGCTCACGATTCTGCTGAGGGAGGAGTGGCGATCGCACTAGCCGAATCTTGTCTTGCTGGCAACCTTGGTGCCGAAATCAATTTAGAAATAGCGCAAACACAGTTAAACCGACTTGACGAGGTGTTGTTTGCCGAAGGTGGTGCCAGAATTTTAGTTTCTGTAGGATCAGCACAACAAGAAATTTGGGAATCATATTTACAGGAACATCTCGGTCAAGAGTGGCAAAAACTGGGTGTAGTTAGTAATTTTGAGACGGGTTTAGGGGTTTTCACCACTGATAACCAAACCTTAATCAAAGTTAGTATCGAAGATATGAACGATCGCTATTCCCATGCGATCGCCAAACGTCTCGCCATCCATACCACTACTTCTGAGCGCTGAATGCTGAGTATTTAGACTTCACTCACAACTATTAGCGTCTCTGAGCAAAATTAGGGTACTGTTTTAATGGATGGTTAAAGATTTGTTAAGAACTCCCCAGCCATCTAATAATCCCAGTGACTGACTACCAATTTTAGATTTTGAATTTTAGATTTTGGATTAGGGGCATTGCTTCTAGTTCATATCTTGCTCTTACTGGGCAAAAAATCTAAAATAGCCATTCTAAAATCCCAAGCCGCATCTTTACACGGTGCGATCAATCCAAAATCGTCAATCGTTCGACTGAGCGTAGCCGAAGTCTCAAATCCAAAATTGATTGACCCCCCACCAGGAGCAAAGCTAGCATGATTTCTATTCATTCTGTCACTTCGGATGAATACCCCGACCAGACCAACAACCCAATCAATAGTCATGAAAATCAACCTGACAAGCCAGAAGAAGCTTGTGGTGTTTTTGGCATCTACGCCCCAGGAGAAAACGTTGCTAAACTGACCTACTTTGGATTGTATGCCCTCCAGCATCGGGGTCAAGAATCAGCTGGTATTGCCACCTTTGAGGGGACAAAGGTACATCTCCATAAAGACATGGGTTTGGTATCTCAAGTTTTCAATGAATCTGTCTTGGATCAATTGCCCGGTAGTCTTGCTGTTGGTCACACTCGTTATTCCACCACAGGTTCTAGCCGCAAAGTTAATGCCCAACCCGCAGTACTAGAAACCCGTTTAGGTTCAATAGCTCTTGCACACAATGGTAATTTAGTCAATACAGTGCAATTGCGTCAAGAGTTGCTTGAGAATAAATGTAACTTAGTCACAACAACAGACTCAGAAATGATCGCTTTTGCGATCGCAGAAGCCATAGATACGGGCGCTGATTGGCTAGAAGGTGGAATTCAGGCATTTCAACGTTGCCAAGGAGCCTTTAGTTTAGTTATTGGCACTCCCGTCGGCGTTATGGGTGTCCGCGATCCTAATGGAATCCGCCCCTTAGTAATCGGCACTTTGGCAGGTAATCCAGTCCGTTACGTTTTGGCTTCGGAGACTTGTGGTTTAGACATCATTGGAGCCGAATACCTGCGAGACGTAGAACCAGGTGAATTAGTTTGGATTACTGAAGAAGGTTTAGCTTCTTATCATTGGAGTCAAAAATCTGAGCGGAAATTGTGTATCTTTGAAATGATATACTTTGCCCGCCCTGATAGCGTCATGCACAACGAGAGTTTGTACAGCTATCGAATGCGATTAGGGCACCAGCTAGCTAAAGAATCTTTTGTAGATGCCGATATTGTTTTTGGTGTTCCTGATTCTGGTATACCTGCTGCTATTGGATTTTCCCAAGCCTCTGGTGTCGCTTACGGCGAAGGACTGATTAAAAATCGCTATGTTGGGCGAACCTTCATTCAACCAACCCAAACCATGCGCGAATCGGGTCTGCGGATGAAACTCAACCCCCTCAAAGATGTGCTGGTAGGTAAACGAGTAATTATTGTAGACGACTCGATTGTACGGGGTACTACCAGCCGTAAACTAGTCAAAACCTTACGTGAAGCAGGTGCAGTAGAGGTACACATGCGAATTTCGTCTCCGCCTGTAACTCATCCCTGCTTCTATGGCATCGATACCGATTCTCAGGATCAGCTAATTGCTGCTACCAAGTCAGTAGCAGAAATTGCCAAGCAACTGGAAGTAGACAGCCTTGCCTATCTGAGTTGGGAAGGAATGCTAGAAGCGACACGAGAAGACACCAATAGTTTCTGTTCTGCCTGCTTTACCGGAGATTATCCCGTGACGATTCCTGAGCAAGTGAAACGTTCTAAGCTGATCTTAGAAAAGGTAGTGGTATAAGGGCTTCAACAGAAGAACCCCACCCCGCCAAAGCTACGGTGTACACACAAGTCCTTCTCATCCCCTCTAACTCCCCCTTGGTAAGGGGGAGAACCGGATTTCCCCCCTTTGCAAGGGGGGATTAAGGGGGGTAAATCCAAGGTTTGGGCTTAATTGACAGGATGTGTGTACACTTCAGCCCCGCAAGCGAGGAGGGGATTAAGGAATGGGGTGTAAGATTAGGATTCTTCTGAGGATGATTCTGATTTTTCTGGCTTGAGTAAAGGGAAAGCGATCGCATCCCGAATACTGGCACAATCAGTTAATAACATCACCAAGCGATCGATCCCAATCCCTAAACCACCTGTAGGCGGCATCCCATATTCCAAAGCGGTGAGAAAGTCTTCATCTACACCTTGGGCTTCTAAATCACCAGCAGCTTTCCGCGCCGCTTGTGCTTCTAAACGTTCTCTTTGGTCGATGGGATCGGTAAGTTCTGAGAAACTATTCCCAGTTTCTCGCCCGACTATAAATAACTCAAATCTTTCCACCAAACCAGGCACAGAACGGTGAGGTTTTGCTAGAGGCGAAATTTCTACAGGGTAATCAATTACAAAGGTAGGTTGAATTAAATTAGCTTCTACCTTCTCTTCAAAGGCTAAATTTAGTAACTTACCAATTGATTGGGCTTCATCTATACCAGGAATAGCAGCATTTTTACTTGCTGTTTTTGCTTCTTCCAAACTTTGGAACGAATTAAAATCCAAGCCTGTAAATTCTTTAACTAAATCGTGCATTGTCACCTGCCGCCAAGGTGGTGTTAAATCTATTGGTTCCCCTTGGTAGGTAATTTGTAATGTGCCGAGTACATCTTGGGCGACAGTAGTAATAATCCCTTCAGTCAACGCCATCATATCGTTGTAGTCGGCGTAGGCTTGGTAAATTTCAATCGTCGTAAATTCGGGATTGTGTCGAGTCGAAATTCCCTCATTGCGGAAAATTCGCCCCAATTCAAACACCTTTTCAAAACCACCCACAATTAACCGCTTGAGATGGAGTTCTGTGGCAATTCGCAGATACAACTCCATTTCCAAAGTGTTGTGGTAGGTGATAAATGGACGCGCATCTGCACCCCCAGTCTCACTTTGCAAAACTGGCGTTTCAATTTCCAGAAAATCCCGTTCTTCTAAATAACGACGAATACCAGCAGTAATTTGAGCGCGACGGCGAAAAGTTTGCCGTACTTCCGGGTTTACAATCAAGTCAACGTAGCGCTGACGGTAACGCTTGGCAACATCCGTTAATCCATGCCACTTGTCGGGTAGGGGCAACAGGGATTTTGTGAGGATAGTATATTGTTTAACGTAGACAGATAACTCGCCCTTTTCAGTCCGTTTAATAGTACCTTTAACTCCCAGGATATCGCCTGCATCTGTGAGTTGTTTTAAATGATTGAAGGCATCAGCATCAATATTTGCCATGCTTTCTTGGATGCGATTTTTATCCAGATAAAGCTGAATTGTACCGGTTTCATCTTGCAAGGTGAAAAAAGCCAGTTTACCGAAAACGCGACGCGCCATAATGCGTCCAGCTATGGCAACTTCCAAATCAACTTCTTCGCCACTGGATAAATCGGCAAACTTTTCTTGCAACTGCGCTGCATGATGGGTGGATTCCCAACGATAGGCGTAGGGATTAGTCCCTAGCTGCTTGAGTTGTTCTACTTTCTCCAGCCTTGCGGCTCGGATATCTTCTTCCGACATGGTAACGAACTAAATAGGGCAAGATTAATTATAGATGCTGCCAAAGTTGAGAGTAAAAGATAATCGCCTAAAAGTGATGCGCGTAGGCGTAGCCCACCGTAGGTATCGCTAAAGGAAATCCAATGACACAAACTAGAGTGCGCCTGTGGACTGTAAACGAATATCACCGGATGTTTGAAACGGGTATTATTACAGAGGATGAACGGGTAGAACTGATTAACGGGCAAGTTATCCCGATGAGCGCCAAAAATCCTCCCCATGCAGCGACAACGCTTTGTGCATCTGATTATCTCAAGCGGCTGCTAGCAGAAGTTGCCTTAGTTCGGGTGCAAGATCCGATTCAGTTAAGCGAATACTCGGAACCTGAGCCAGATATTGCTGTTGTCTGCATTGATGCGCGAAAGTACATTGCTCGTCATCCTGCACCGAATGAAATCTTTTTACTCATTGAGATAGCCGATACAACACTAGAAACAGACCGTAAACACAAAGCGCCTCTTTATGCGAAAGCAGGAATTAATGACTACTGGATTTTGGATGTGAATCAGCGTCAGGTTTATGTTTTTCGCGAACCAAGCTTGAAAGGTTACAATCTTGAATTTATTTTGCCGGAGGATGCAACATTATCCTTGATTGCATTTCCAGAAATTGAAGTCATGATTAATCAACTGTTTCCATAAGCCTCTCAGACTGTGGGTTAGAGGAATAATAGAAGTGGGATTCTAAGAATAAGTTGTACATCGCATTCATAATTAAAATAATTAAGTTAAATAAAGTAACATAGCATTTCCCAAATTAGTTGCTTCTATGTAGTAAGCAATTATTTCTTGGTAGTATTCTATTAAGTAGTCTACTGTCTCCGACTCTGACCAATCTATAATACTCACTCGTTCTTGTTTAATTTCTTCTCGCTTATACCTTGCTATAAAGCCATTTTCTGAAAGTTCAGATAAAGCTTTAGCTACTTGCCTCACTTCATCAGGTGGTAAATATCTGTGTTTACCATAACCTTCTTTATTTCCTATTTCTGTGCCACCCATAATGACATTCACCAAGGGTAAATGATCTATATCTAACGTAGGAATCGTGTACTGTTCTATGTGCCGTTGATTATTTATAATTTTATGAATTAGTTTAAAAAAACTCCAATTATTCAATGGAATTTTGGGTAAGTTATTTAGAGAATTTTCACTTACTAAAAAATATAATTTGTCTGTATGTGTATATCCGGTTAGTAAAAAATGTAGTTCACGCCACGATTTTCCTAAAGATAATTCTGAGATTTGCCACTCCCTCAACATCTCTGCTTTTGTGTTTTATCTTTGTTGGTTATCTGCCCACTGAAATTTTTTAAATTTATCTTCTGAATCTTTCTGTATACTCAGCCGTGAGTTATCTGATATATAAATAGCTTCTTCCCAAAAGTGAGACTCAGGCAAATACTTAACACTAAAAAATATATCCAATAGAGAAGAATCTCTTTGAAAATTCTCTAACATTAAAGGTGATATTTGCTTAAGTTCAGCTACAATACCCATCCCATTTATATCTCTTTTTATTCAAAAAGGACAATTAGTATCTCGTAGGTTGGATTTGGTTCTGGAAAAAAAATTCTATAAATCTAAATTTATTTGGTTTTACTGTATTAAACTCATATTCACGATCTGCCCTATTCTTTGATAAAATTGGTATGAGACAGCGAAAATAAAAATTGCTTGCGATCGCTACTAAAAAATTATTAGGCGATCGCTAATTTTAAGCCTTTAGTTATGTCCTATTTTTAGCAAATGCCTAGATGAAATAGCCTTCATTTTCAAGTTAGTAAATTGCACGATCGCCTTTACAAAATCTTGCTGTTCTGGTTGTAAATTTAATTTTTCTAAAGCTTGCTTGATATTATTACCAGCCCGGAGATTGTGAGTAAGTTGGGCACGTTGGGCTGAGTTTAACACTGCCTCAATTTCCCTATTTCTTCTTTGACGCACAGCTTGGAGTTCTTGGCGCTGTAAAGGAGTCAGGTTAATCTCCGACGAGGTGGAGTAGCTTGCAGTTTTGGTAGTTTGGGCGGAAATGACACCAGAAATAGTATGGAGTTGAACGGGTGCAGCTAAGGCAATTCCCGGCATGAAGAGGACAAGAGCAAGAATATTAGCGAACACAGATAGCCGTTTTATCAAGTAAATTGCCATATTGAGAAATATCTAGTACACTGCGGCGAAAGTTTGCTCACTTTAACAAGTTGCTCAAGTCCCAAAACCAGGAATTAAACGCTTGAGGGCACGACTGGCAACGTCGCCATAGCGCAGTTCTCCACACAGAATTTTACCCATAATTTTCGCACCGGAAGGGCGCTTAACACCAACTTTGTAGCCAATGCCAGGAAAGCGATAAAATGCTCCACCTAATTTTTGCGCCCAAGCCATTTCAGTACCCCATTCTTCATTAATCACTTCGCTATATTTTTCTAAAGCGTTGGTATCACCAGAAAGTGCCTCATTAATCGCTCCTGCTGCAATTAAACCGCTAAAAATTGACGGACGAATGCCTTCTGCTGTCATCGGATCGACTACACAAGCAGCTTCCCCAGCTAAAACTGCATTTTGAGTATGCAACTTTTGGTTGCCATCCCACAAGCAAAGAGGATAACCATATTGCTTGCCAGTTTTGATATCTACATTAAACGATCGCGCGTACTCATCTAAAATTTTCTTAAAATCCTGGGGTTTGCCGCCGACAAATGTACCGACACCAATGGAATAACCGTCCGCCTTCGGGAAGTTCCAAATGTAGCCGTTTTTCACCAAGCCAAACTCGAAATGAATTGTAGATTTATCCTTGACCTCCGCGGCCACTTCTGCTTCTAAAGCTCCTGCTAAACGGCGTTTACGATCTTTGAAGCCTAGCCATTTTGCCATTGGCCCTTTAACACCATCAGCCGCGATTAAGTAACGACCTGTAACTGAGCCATTAGCTGTGTTAACTTGCCAGTAATCACTTTGAAACTCAATACCCGTTACTTCCGTATTATCTCGTAGTTCAGCTCCTTGCTTTTGCCCTTGCTGCACTAGGAAATGGTCAAAAGTATCTCGTCTCACCATCCAGACTGGTTCAATTGTTGCGATTTTTGCTTCTACGGGGTCGCCCAAATTCCAGGTAAAGCGAAGGGAGTCGGCTTTTACAGAAATTACTGGGCTAAAATCAAAGTCGAACCATTGAGCGATCGCTGGAGATACACCACCACCACAAGGTTTATATCTTGGCAGAGATTCTTTTTCCAACACTAATACTGAGCGACCTTGTTTGGCTAAATGATATGCAGCTGTTCCACCAGCTGGCCCAGCGCCGACGATGATGCAGTCGTACATATTGAATTTTTGCTCCAGAATTAGTTTATTTTCTATTGAGTAGGGGCAATTGATGAATTGTTCCTACTTTAATTATTCATGTCTACTTACTTACTCGATCAATTTTTCTAGAATTTATGCAATAACTTAAGAAATGATAAAGGCTGAAGAATTTATCCATTATCCTTCAGCCTTTATCATTTCTTAAGACTTGAGACTTTAAACAGTCGTGATGTCTTTTTCTTTTTCTGCCAACAGTGCATCTATTTTGGCAGTATACTCATTTGTCAATTTTTGCAACTTGTCTTGTTGGTCTTTTGATTCATCTTTGGAGATTTCAGAGGCTTTCTCCTGTTTGCGAATGGCGTCTATAGCATCGCGGCGAATGTTACGAATAGCAACACGACCCTCTTCAGCATACTTGGATGCCATTTTGACAAATTCTTTACGGCGTTCGCTGGTTAAGGGCGGAATATTCAACCGGATTACAGAACCGTCGTTACTAGGTGTTAAACCCACATCTGAGAGGGAAATAGCCTTCTCAACGATGTTTAGGGTGTTGCGCTCGTAGGGTTGAATTAAGATTGTCGTAGCATCTGGCGTGCTAATATTTGCCAGTGATTTCAAGGAAGTAGGCGAACCGTAATAGTCCACCAATACCTTATCTAATAGACTCGCATTGGCGCGACCAGTGCGAATCGAGTTAAAAGCCCGTTGAGTTGCCTCAACGGTTTTTTGCATCGTACTTTCAGCTTCAGCTAATTTCACAAGAACCTCCCACAAGGGTGCCGATGGATTCTCCCAAGACTGCTCGGTGGATATTTCCTCGCACCGTTAGGTCAAATACCAGAATTGGGATATTATTTTCTTTACACAAGGCGATCGCAGTACTATCCATCACCCGCAAATCTTGGGCTAAAACGTGCGCGTAGGTTAAGCTATTGTAACGCTTGGCGTCAGGATAAATATGAGGATCGGCATCATATACTCCATCTACTTTGGTGGCTTTAAAAATCACCTCAGCATCGATTTCTGCTGCTCTTAATGCCGCAGTCGTATCTGTAGTAAAAAAGGGATTTCCTGAACCAGCACCAAAAATTACCACCCGTCCTTTTTCAAGATGACGGATGGCACGACGACGAATATATGGTTCTGCTAATTCTTGCATAGCGATCGCGGTTTGCACCCGCGTCTGTACTCCTATGTGTTCTAGCGAATCTTGCAGCGTCATGGCATTCATTACCGTGGCAATCATCCCGATATAGTCAGCGGTTGCCCTGTCCATCCCCGCCGACGCTGCTTTAACGCCACGAAAAATATTGCCACCGCCAACAACTATGGCGATTTGAGTACCAGTCGCTATCACCTCTGCTAATTCTTGTGCTATTCCTTTGACTACTTCTGGATCAATGCCATAGCCCATGTTGCCCATTAAGGCTTCACCGCTCAGTTTGAGTAAAACCCGTCGGTAATTCGTTCCCATGAAGTTACGCTTTATCAAAAAAGTTGCAATTGCCTCCAATTTAAGATAACAGTTACAGGGACTATCTATGTCTAGTTACGCCAAATCAATGTAGTACCTACTGGTTCTGTTTGTGGTATGGCTATTTCTTCACCTTTAAACAGAGAAGCGATCGCAGTTCTCAAATAATCCTCTCCCACTGGTAATGGTTCTTGGGGATGATTATCAATTTTACCTTTATAGCGGACTATACCGTTAGTATCTATGAGAAAGGCTGTTGGTGTTTTTGTTGCGCCGAAACTGCCGGTCACATCTTGCGTTGAGTCCCACAGGTAGGGGAAATTCAACTGGTGACGTCGGGCAAAAGCTTTCATATTTTCAAAGCTTGACCTAGTGTCGTAGTCAACATTACTACCATTGAGTCCAATTAGTGTGAAGCCTTTTGGGGCAAATTCGGCTTGAATGTTTTTTAGTCTGCCTAAATACCGATCGACATAAGGGCAGTGGTTACACATAGAAATAACGCCGACTGCTCGGAACTTCTCAAGATAACGCCTGAGATGGTGTACTTGACCATCAATTCCTGGCAATTCAAAATCTGGTGCATAGCTCCCAACGGGAGTATCAATTGTTTCTAGTAGATTCATGATTTCTGGCCCGCAGAACTAGGAACAAGAAAAATATTGTTAAATTCAGCGTCAGTTTCCAGTTGCAAACCACCCCTTAGCCGATGCCTCATATTCGCCAATCTTATAGACCAAATTTGCGATCGTAAATTGTAAAACTACTGAATCTAGCACTGATGCTAATTCACTCACATCTAAAAAATAGCCCAAATATTACTCATATTAGAAACGTTATGATTTTTAATACTGACATCATCTCAGTTGTGAGTAAATTACCTCTATCAATAAGATGAAAACTTTCTATACTGGATAAAACTATCAGCTTAGAAGCTTTTGTGGTATATGTATAGGCTATCACTAGAGCCAAAGATTTATTTTGAAAATCTGATAAATTTTCTGCAAATTCAAAACAATTTTACTTGTGCTTTGCTGCTAAAAAGCTTTTAGCATTCTTTACATCAAATTTCCCATGACAACCTCAAGTTCAAAAACAGCACTTAACTCTACAAAAACCTGGATTTGGCAAGATTTTCCGATCTGTTACCAAACCCAAGGAACTACTGGGCCAGCTGTTGTCCTGGTGCATGGATTTGGTGCTTCTTGGTGGCACTGGCGAAAAAATATTCCGGTATTAGCGGAAAATTGCCGTGTTTATGCGATCGATTTAATTGGTTTTGGGGCTTCTGCAAAACCTCAGCCTGGTGAAAAAATTAACTACACACTAGAAACTTGGGGACAACAAGTAGCAGATTTTTGCCGTGAAGTAGTGGGTGAGCCAGCTTTTTTAGTGGGAAATTCCATTGGCTGTATTGTTGCTATGCAAGCAGCAGTAAGCAACCCAGATATTGCCTTGGGAGTTGCTTTACTCAACTGTTCTTTACGGCTGTTGCACGATCGCAAACGGGTAACTTTACCTTTATCTCGTCGTTACGGAGCGCCTTTGCTGCAACGGGTGCTATCTATTAAACCAGTTGGCGATTTCTTTTTCAATCAACTCGCCAAACCGAAAACGGTGCGGAAAATTTTGCTGCAAGCTTATGCGAATCCTGAGATGGTAACAGATGAGTTGGTAGATATTCTCACTTCACCAGCAAGCGATCCGGGGGCTGGGGCTGTGTTTCTGGCTTTTACTTCTTATTCTACAGGGCCATTGCCTGAAGACCTTTTACCATTGTTACAGTGTCCGGCGATTATTTTGTGGGGAACGGCCGATCCGTGGGAACCAATTAAGTTAGGGAGAGAATTAGCTAACTTTGGGCAAGTAGAAAAGTTTATTCCTTTAGAGGGAGTGGGGCATTGTCCGCAGGATGAAGCGCCGGAGTTAGTCAATCCGATTTTACTCGATTGGATTTTGGAGCGATCGCCGTAATAAACTCGGCTCAATTTTCACGTAATGGATGGTGTTGAATATAATCAAAAAGATTTATTTTTTGTTAATTGAGCCGATACGAAAAATTGGCAATAGGACTATGGTCTTAATTAAATTAAGAGTTTGACTTAGCGATAAAGCCCTCCTATTAGAGAGGGCTTTATTATAGTTCTTAAAGTTTTAGTCCAAAAAATTTTAATACCAATTCAATTAATGATTGCAACACATCCTTGGGTAAAGACGCGATGAATCGCGTCTCTACAAAGAGTCTATTTGTCCCATTCTTTTTTCAAATTGGTATAACTACTTCTTCTTATCTTCATCTAGTGCTTTTTGGATAGCTTGGCGACAAAATTCAGGAGGATCGTCCTTAGCCTTTACCTCTTCCTTCATTTCCTTAGAGACTCTAAAACTCAATTGGTCAGTTAATGGCTTATCTCCCTTTGGTTGCGCTGGTTCAAAATTTTGAGGGTTCCCTTTAGGATTAGGCATTGTTGAGAGATATAAATATAGCTTGAGACGAACGAAACCATTAGAATAGAGTTTTATATCGGTGGCGATACCCAGTCTACAAAACAAGTTCACCACCGATACCACTTTTACAAGAGGTAACTCTATTTTATGTTTACAAGGTCAGAACTCGAAATCAAAACTATTGCTGAATTGAGAGACTTGTGTAGGCGTTACGGATTGAAGCCTACTGGGAACGGAGGGTACAAGACCAGTTGGATTGTTACCTTAATGGCATTCCCACAGATAGCACTCGCTCAACTAAGGCAAGGAAGAGGGTTGAAGTCACCAGGTTTTAGCGTTATTCAATTTCTTGAAGGTGTAGTAGATGAGATGAACTCACCCACAGATGAGCAAGCGGCGCTGATTAAGCTGACAATGGAAGGAAAGGCTATGAGCTACCCTGACAGATACGACCAAGAAAGCTTGCTTAACTTGCACAAGGCTAAGATGTATCTTGAAATTGCGATCGGACTGCTAAACCAGTAAATCAGTTTTGAGGGTTTGTAGTAAGCACTTTAGTGCTTAGAAAATAAGGACTAAAGTCCTTACTACGAACTTCCTTACCCGTATTAGACTCAATTGAGAAGCGCTACATTTATTAACTAACAATAAATTTTTGGCACTGTCTCTTATTTGCTCAACTAGGAATAGGAGTCTAGGCAATTACTAATTCAGAACTAACTGACTTAAAAAGAAGGCAAGGGCTGCACTACCCAAAGGAACTGTCAAATTGTCAATACCCAAAAATGAAACAGCTTCTAAACCAGTAGCGATAACTGCAACTAACAGTGATACTGCCCAAGTTTGCCAACTGTTTCCTTGAGTTCCAACTAAAATCAAACTACTGACAACATAGCTAACAAGCATCATAGTTAGGGAGCCTTCCCAACTTTTTTCTGTCCCAAAAACTTTATACTTATGTTTACCAAAGCGTTGCCCAATTAAGGCTGCTAATCCATCTCCCCAAGTCATTACTAAAATTCCGAGTGCTGCGTACTGGGGTTGTTGCAAGTACCAAAACCAAGCAACTAAAATACCGAAACTAACAGAGTAAAAAAATGTCCCTAAGCTTTGCCGTCCAACGCTATTAATACCAGGAAGAATCGGCAATCGGTAGGATAATAAGGTGATTGCACTCGCTAAAATAGAAGCTGTAATCCCTACGCTGGCGGGAATATCTAGCCACCAGGCGATTAAAATCACATTCCCAGTGCCAATATGAACAATCTTCCGCACGATTTCTGGCTTGTCGGCAAAGCGGTTTACCACCCCTGCAATCAGGAGGATGAGTAACACCCAGATTGCAGCGATGCCTTCGGCGGGCAAAGCCAACGCAATTTGCAGCCAGAAAACCGGAATTGAGGTGAAGTCAGAAAATGTAATTAACAAAGATGCGACAAAATGAAAAGTTTTACCCCTGTTACTAATTTATAAGATTTGGGTAGCTGCAATGAAATTATTATTTATTTGGCTGATTCGGGGCTACCGAATGTTTATCTCGCCGTTGTTTCTCCCAACTTGTCGCTTTCAACCAACTTGTTCGATGTATGCTATTGAAGCTATTGAACGATTTGGTGTGTTGCGTGGTAGCTGGATGGCAACTCGGCGGATTTTGCGCTGTCATCCGTTTCATCCGGGTGGTTACGACCCAGTGCCAGAGGTGGTGGAAAAGGTGAAGGAGGAGTAGTTTTGTGCGGTGGGGAATTGAGGGGTGAAATTTAAACGCAAAGGGGCGCAAAGGGAAGCGCAGAGGGACGCGGAGAATGAGAAGAGGGGTAAATTATTAAAGGATGTGTTGGTGGGTATAGCTATTTGGGGAGATGTCAACAGATGAGGTTGTCATCTAGCGTGGGAAGGTTGAATAATTTAATTTAGACTTACGATGATTAATTTTACTGCGATTTCTATACCTGAACCACAAATTCCTACTCCTGGCCCGAGTCCGCTACCTAGTCCCAATCCTGAGCCGAATCCGCTACCTAGTCCCGAACCTGTACCGGGGCCAGCGATTCCTCAACCGTTACCGGGGCCTGTACCAGAACCAGTACCTGCTCCCATTCCTCAGACGGTTCCAGGGACAATTCCCCAAACCATACCGGAACCTGTTTAGATTAACTTGGTAATGTAATCCAAAATCTCAAATCTAAAATCCAAAATGCTAAGAGCCGGAATTGTCGGACTTCCCAACGTCGGAAAATCTACTTTATTTAATGCTGTAGTTGCTAATGCCAAAGCTGAAGCAGCTAACTTCCCTTTTTGCACGATTGAACCGAATGTCGGCGTTGTCGCAGTACCGGATGAACGGTTAAATGTTCTTGCTAAGATTGCCAGTTCGGCACAAATTATCCCGGCGCGGGTTGAATTTGTAGATATTGCCGGTTTAGTTAAAGGTGCAAGTCAGGGTGAGGGATTAGGGAATCAATTCCTGTCCCACATCCGGGAAGTTGATGCGATCGTCCATGTGGTACGTTGTTTTGAGAATGACGATATTATCCACGTTGCTGGTTCTGTTGATCCAGCGCGAGATATTGAAATCATTAATATAGAACTGGGTTTATCAGATTTAGCACAAATTGAACGGCGAATTGACCGCACTCGTAAACTAGCTCGTACTAGCAAAGATGCACAGTTTGAAATCACAGTCTTAGAAAAATTAGCTGCGGCTTTAAATGAAGGTAAATCGGTGCGTCAGGTAAGCTTGAATGAAGAAGAAGCAGTAATTATTAAAGGATTGGAACTGCTGACTTATAAGCCAATTATCTATGCTGCCAATGTATCTGAAGATGAGTTGGCTACTGGTAATCATTTTGTCGAAACAGTGCGGCAAATTGCAGCAGCAGAAAATGCCCAAGTTGTGATAGTTTCGGCTCAAGTTGAAGCTGAATTAGTGGAATTACTAGAGGAAGATAAAGCTGATTTTCTTGCGTCTTTGGGTGTGGAAGAAGGCGGTTTGAAATCATTGATTCGGGCAACTTACACGCTTCTAGGCTTGCGGACATATTTTACCTCCGGTCCCAAAGAAACCCGCGCTTGGACAATTAATGCGGGAATGTCTGCACCTCAAGCTGCTGGTGTAATCCACAGTGATTTTGAGCGGGGATTTATCCGCGCCGAAACTGTTGCTTATAAAGATTTAGTAACAACTGGTTCGATGAATGCAGCGAAGGAAAAAGGGTTGGTTCGCAGTGAAGGGAAAGAGTATGTTGTGCAGGAAGGAGATGTAATGTTGTTCCGATTTAATGTGTAGGGGTAATTAATCACTGGCCGTTATCGATAAGATAATGGTCAACCTACACCAATTTGCCTAGGCTTTGCCCGCTGTAAGCATCGCACCAAATAAATTGACAAATATTCTATAAGGTGCGTCAAGATATGCAAGGCGATGCCTGCGGCGGGCAAAGCCTACGCAAATAAACCAGCAATCCTGCAAATCTAATAGCTACTTCCACCCACAATATAGCCAAGCTGTGAGTATCGGTAAAATAAGTCTGTTAACGGATGCTCAATCATATCAAATCCAAGCAATTTGCACCCGCTTAATAAAGCAGCGTTTTGTACTCACAGCTAACAGTATACTTACGTAAGCATTTGATTCATGATAGTACTTTCTGCAAAGAAAGCAATAATTCGTTAACAGTATAGGGCTTTGACAAAAACGTATTGACACCAATAGCTGCTACTGCACTGAGCTTCTTGTCAGACATAAGTCCACTGCTGGCAATAATTTTGACTTGGGGGTTAATTTTTTGCAAGGTACGTATGGCTGTTAAACCATCCAGTGAGGGCAGCATAATATCCATAAGAACGGCACTAATTTTGTCTCTATTTTGAGCATATAGCGCGATCGCTTCAATGCCATCATTGGCAACTAAGATTTTGTAGTTGTAAGCTTCTAATGATGTTGTCGTAATCTCTTGAATGGCGGCTTCATCATCGACAACCAAAATCAATTCTCCATGTCCTGTCTGTGGTGGCAAATTTTCGGGGCTAATTGTTTCCATTCCCCCCACTGCTGGCAAGTAAACTTGAAAGCTAGTGCCACTTGCCAGTTCACTATACACATTTACAAAACCTCCGTGACTTTTAACGATTCCCAATACCGTGGAAAGTCCTAAACCAGTGCCCTGTCCGACATCTTTTGTAGTAAAGAATGGCTCGAAAATTCTATCTAGCATTTGTTTCGGAATCCCAACTCCAGTATCGGAGACAGTAATCACTATGTAAGGCCCCTCTTTGGCTTCTAGGTTCATGCGGGCATAATTTGCGTCAATCAACATATTTTCGGCAGAGATACTCAAAGTACCACCATTGGACATAGCATCGCGGGCATTAACGCAGAGGTTCATCAGCACTTGATGCAGTTGAGTACTATCTCCAGAAACCATCCACAAATCTTGCGGTACATTAGTGCTGATTTCTATCGATTTGGGAAAGGTCTCTTTAAGAATCTTGGCAATTTCTACAATTATATGTTTGAGTTGCAAAGTGATGTGCTTCCCTTCTACACCCCGCGCAAAGGAAAGTACCTGTTTGACTAAATCAGCACCGCGTCTAGCGTTAATTTCTAAAATTTCTAGGAGATGACGAGTCCGCTCATCTGCATTAGGAAATTTTAGCGGTAGCAGTTGCGCTCCTGCCAAAATCGGTGTCAGGATGTTGTTGAGGTCGTGAGCAATACCACTAGCTAAAGTGCCAATACTTTCCAGGCGTTGAGCGCGAAATAATTGGGCTTCTAGGTGCTTTTTCTCGGTAATATCTGTGTCAACGGTGAGAATTGATTTGGGTTTTCCTTGTTCATCGCATACCAGAGTCCAACGACTAGCCACAAGGACTTCTTTGTTCATTTTAGTAAGTTTTGTTAATTCGCCCTGCCACTTCCCTTTACTAATAGCTTGCAATAGAGCCGCTTCAATTTCCGGTGAAGGTTCGTCATACAAAAGTTCGCTAGCATTTTTACCCCAAGCCTCTGTAGCTTGCCAACCGTAAAGTGTTTCTGCACCTTTATTCCAGAAGATAATTTGATTGTTTAAATCTCGGACGCAGATAGCATCTGTGGTGACATCTAGTAATGCTGCTTGTTCGCGAATTTTTTCTTGTGCCAATTTGCGGTCGCGTAATGCAGCTTGTCGTTCGCTAATATCTATACTGGCGCATGTCACTCCAACAATTTCTTGGGTTTCATTCCGTAGTGGCTCGACAGTTAAATCGTAATATCGCGTTGTATCTTTGATGGTAATTGATACTTCTTCTCGCGTTCCAATGCCTGTAGTCAGCACTCCACGTTTAATTGCGACGAGACGTTGAGCATCTTCTATTGGGACGATATCTAAGTCTTGCTTGCCCAATATTTTCTCAACTGTCAATCCAGATGGCGGATTGTAAACCCAGGTGTACCGCAAATCTCTATCCTGGTTATAGACAAAAATTGGAGAATTTTTCAGAGCAACCCGAAATCGCTCCTCACTCTGCCGCAGTGCGTTGTCTGCCTGCTGACGTTCGATGGCATAACGCATAGATCGCACCAGCAAGTCGCCAGTTACTTGCCCCTTCACTAAATAATCTTGCGCTCCTTTTTGCATTGCCCTAGTTGCCAGGGTTTCATCATTTATACCCGTCAGCACAATAATTGGAGTTGCTTTTGCCTGATTATGAGCCATGACAAAAGTTTGTAATCCCTGGCTATCTGGCAGCGAGAGGTCTAACAAAATTACATCAAAAATTTCGTTTGTTAAGTAGTTGAGTGCTTCATAAAGCCGTTCAACGGGCATCAACTCAACTATAACTGTGGTAACTTCTTTGAATAACTCTTGTAACAATAAGACATCACCAGGGTTGTCTTCTACTAACAAGACTTTAATAATATTTTTACCTGCCATTTCCACTACTCCGGTGGCAGTTTTACGATCGCAAACCAAAAATTTTCTATTGATTGGACAATTTTAACGAATTGATCGAAATCTACTGGCTTAGTTATATAACAGTTAGCAAAAAGGTTATAGGCTTTGAGGATATCTTCTTCAGCCTGGGAAGTAGTCAAAACTACTACAGGAATTCGTTTGAGGTTTTCATCTCCTTTTATTTCTGCTAATACCTCTCGTCCATCTTTTTTCGGAAGGTTAAAATCGAGCAGTACAATATCTGGATGAGGTAATTTAGCATATTTTCCCTGTTTTCGCAAGAATGCCATTGCCTCTACACCATCCTCGACTACGTTTAAATGAATTGAGATTTTACTATCTTCTAGGGCGATGCGTGTAAGTTGGACATCGCCAGGATTATCCTCTACTAACAAAACCTCAATAGGCATAATCGCTGTTATGGTGTTTACCATTGCTTACCTACTTTATCTGGAATTGTGAAGTAGAAAGTCGAGCCTTGACCCAGTTTCGACTCAACCCAAATCCGGCCACCGTGGCGTTCGATAATTTTCTTACAAATTGCCAGACCAATTCCAGTACCTAGATACTTGTCTCTACCGTGCAAGCGCTGAAAAATTATAAAAATACGTTCACTATATTCGGATTCCAAACCAATTCCATTATCACGCACCCAAAACAACCATTCATCCTCCGGGGGGGTAAAATTTAAATTTTTTCCATCTAATATATTTGTATCTCTCTTACTTACTCCAATGTGAATTAATGGCTGTTGACGATCGCAAAATTTGATCGCGTTAGCAATCAGGTTTTGAAATACTTGTGTTAATTGGGTAGGATCGGCTATTACTTCAGGTAGAATATCATAAGTGACAACTGCTTTACTATCTGCGATCGCCACTTGAAGATTAGCAAGCACCTGTTCTAAGACAACACTACAATCAACTGGCACAAAAGGCTGTCCACGGGTGCTGACGCGGGAATAGTTTAACAAATCGTTGATTAGGGTCTGCATCCGGCTGGCCCCATCTACTGCATAGGTGATAAACTGATCCGCATTGGCATCCAGTTGATTTTTGTATCTCCGCTCCAGCAATTGTAAATAACTAGTTACCATCCGCAATGGCTCTTGCAAATCATGGGAAGCTACGTAGGCAAACTGTTCTAATTCCGCATTAGAACGAGTAAGTTCCTGACTTTGCTGGGTTTCTTTTTCTAATAGTTTTGCCTGAGATAAAGCAATCCCAATTTGGTTCGCTAATTGCTGTAACAAATCCATTTCAAACTGATTCCACTGTCGAGGTGCGCTACACTGATGAGCTAGCAATAAGCCCCAAATATCCTCCCTGACAATAATCGGCACTACAAGGTTAGCCCTGACAGCAAACTGCTGAAGAAATTCTCGATGGCATGGTTGGATATGAGCAGATTCAATGTCTTCAAGGGCGCTTACTCTTCCCTGGCGATATCTTTCTATATAGTCTTCTTTGAAGCAGGGGTCAAAAAGATTTTTTCCTAGAATTACCGGCCAACCAGGCAGCACTGCCTCTTGTACCACTGTTCCCGAACCGTCAGGTTCCAGTCGAAAAATTAATACACGGTCAGCTTGTAGTAGTTTTTGTACCTCTGTGACAGTGGTTTGAAGAATTTCATCTATTTGTAAAGATTCTCGAATTTTCAGGGTGATTTCGGCAAATAGTTGCGATCGCAGATTTTGCCGCTTTAATTCTTCATCTGCCTGCTTGCGATCTGTGATATCAGTATAAGAACCAACCATCCGCACTATATCACCCAATGCGTCCCAAAGTGCCTGTCCTCGATCTAGAATCCATTTATAGCTGCCATCTTGGCACTGGACTCGATATTCACAGACGTAAAACGGTGTTTTCTTGGCAAAGTGGTCTTGGAAAGCCTGAAGTACCCAATCTCGCTCATCGGGATGGATTCGTTTTATCCATTCATCCCAATGGTTGGAAACTTCGTAGTCTTTATAGCCGAGCATTTCCTTCCATCGAGTTGAGAAGAACACTTCATTAGTCTTGAGGTTCCAATCCCAAATACCATCATTATTACCGTGTAATGCTAATTGCCAACGTTCTTCACTTTCTCGTAGTGCTGCTGCTGTTTTCCGTCGTTCAGTAACATCTTGAAAATAAACAGACAAGCCGTCTTTAGCTGGATAGGCATGAACTTTAAGCCACTGCTGCTGTGGCAGATACAACTCCTCAAATTCGACACTAACCTGTTCTAAGACTGCCCTGCGATATTCACAATCAAATGTTGTGCCGATAATTTCTGGAAACACCTCCCAGATATTTTTACCCAAAAGCTGATTGTGAGTTTTTTGCAATAGCCGTTCTGCTTGACCATTAATATAGGTGAATTGCCACTTTTGATCTAGGGCAAAAAAACCATCAGTGATACTTTCGAGAAGATTGGTGATGCGGGTTTTGGCGGCTTCAGATTGGGCGCGGGCTGCTTGCTCGTGTGCCACTAGTTTCTCAGTAACTTTAGATACCTCACTTACATGACGCCTGAGTTCGAGTTGGTCAATTACCAGGCGACTCAAACCCACAAATGCCTCCACTTGTTTTTGGCTTAGTTGTCGTGGAACTTGGTCAATCGCGCACAGAGTTCCCAACATATCTCCCTTCGGAGTAATTAAGGGTACACCTGCATAAAACCGTATATATGGATAGCCAGTTACTACCGGATTACTTGCCAACTTTTCATCAGCTAGGGTATCAGAAACCACTACAACATGACGCTGCTCTTGGCAAAGATAAGATAATCCAACACTCCGGGGCATTTCTGATACATCTAAACCTATTTTTGCCTTAAACCATTGACGGTTTTCATCAATAAAATTTACCAAGGATATGGGAGTGCCACAAATAAAGGCCGCTAACCGAGCAAGATTGTCATAAGCTTCTTCGGGTTCTGTGTCAAGAATTTGATACTGGCGGAGGGCTTCTAACCTCGCTATTTCTGTATCAATATGTCTAAATTTCATTAACTTTTTTTAAAAAAATCTAAATGTTATATCCAGTCAGCAACATGATTATCTCAAGAATAGCTTAAGTTTTTTTAATAATTCTTAATACTTTCCTCACCTTTGGCTGTTCAGGAAAGTTTGTTAAAAGCGATTCTTAAAGGATGTTTGAAAAGTATTTTTCGTAACATCTAAGCCTTAAAAGCCTAACTCTCCCAGCCCCCTTTGCCTACAAGATAATCGGCGTTTCAAAGTCTCGCTCCGTTTCAGGGAGAAATTTGAAGAGGGGTTTTAAGTATACTTTACAACTTTTTCAACAAGCTTTTATCAACCACTGCCTGTCTACGCCACAAATTTATTGCGTAGGCGTAGTCCGTCGTAGACATCGCCCTAATCCTAGTGTAGACAAGTTTAGGACTAATTGTATTTACTGTGCATGATTAGATTTAGTTATTAGACATAAGAGATTTAGTGAGTTTACCGGAGTAATTTACCAGTCGCACTAAACCATTTTAGGTCGATGCGATCGTCTTCTACTGTGTCGAAATTCTCAGGAAAACTGGCTTTTACATTAATGCGAAATTTATCTACATCAGCATTAATGCACAGCGGCTAATTGTGAGATATCGCTCTAGTATTTCCAATACATGGCTAAGGGTATCTTCAATTAGCTCAATCAGTCTACTCCGGATGTATAAATAAACTCTACTAGAAAGCAGCAAATGTATCAAATTTGCAGACGAGAGCGAGTAGCCTGAAGTATATTTTTACTCCACTTTTTAAGTTATTAGTCTTTAAGTACGTATTTATACGGCTAAATAATCGCTCAATTTTTGAGTTGTGGTGATTTCGCTGAGGTTGAATTTTTGCTCAAGAATTACACTCTTGTTGCAGTAAATCTGCTTAATCCTATTTTATTATTTGCCGACAGGATAAGAAAGAAAACTTTTTTGACTATCTATATTTACTGAAACACTGTTGAATCCATTCATCAAATCAAATAAATCCAAAGACTAAGTATTAAATAATGGTTAATTTTCGACATTAGCCAATGCTCAATAGTTTGAATAGCCAAAAAAATTATTTTGAAACCATTGAAAAATTCAAATCGAAGAACTCTCAATATCTCCCTAATGAGATTCAGAAAACATATCAAGATTCTTGGTATTTGTTTGTTGTTTTCAACAATTTTATACAAAATTGTATTTATTAAATTATCTGCGATCGCTCTAAGCATAGACAGGCATAGTATTGATTTAATCGCTAATCATAACAAGTCATTAATAAATTCAGATCGAAAAATAAATAACTTGCAAAGCCAAGAACTGTTAAAACAGGCTTTAAGAAAGTCTAACTCTAACTTAGAGAAGCCAAAACAGTTACGCAAATTCACCATTGCTGACGTTATCCCGATTGAAGAATACAAAGAAAAGCCTCCCCAGCTACCTGAAGAAGACCGAGAAAAGCCTCAACCAAATACAATTCAGCCATCAACAAATTCAAATCCGTCAAAACCATACACACCCCAGCAACAAATATTAATAGAAAAACTACGCCGAACAAAAAAGCAACCACAAGCAATCCAAAAGACAATAATTCTTGATGCCCTAACATTTAGTGCCAACAAGTATCCTTGGATTATTAACCCTACAGATAACCTTACTTTTTCCACTGAATTATTTAAGCCAAATAAAAATCAAAATTATATAGATACGGATATAAGAGTAAGATTTTCTGGAGAGAATCAGATTATTGATAAATTTACTTATGCCAAATTTCCCAAGACTGACCAGTTTTACTGGGTTCTCGATGGCAATAGAATAGTAGTTGAAACGAAAGGCTCCCAAGTCGGTATCATCTCTCAAGGAAGACAAACTAATACTTATATCACCCAAAATGTTACCTCACAACAGGCATTTTGGGGATTGCAAACTCTGTTCGCTATACCTACAGATTTTCAGAATTTATTTGGAGACGTTGATACTCAAAATTTTTCCATAACCTCAATAGTTGGACAATTGGTAAATCTTGAAGGGATACCTGCTGGCAGAGTTACCATTAATAGTGGAATTGACTCAAACAATCCTAATGTCACAGTTTTAAGAAATCCTATTCCAGCTATTGGTAGTGGTTCTACTTTGAGTATTAATGGTGGACAAGCTTTATTTCAAGCTTTAGATGCTGCCAATGCCCCCAAAATTTTGCAAGGCTTTCCAACGACGAATATACAGCCTTTACTAGATGATGGAAATGTCAAACTCAAGATAGGCGAAATCATTCCTAATAGTGCCCTAGAAGCCACTGGTATCTCCTGGGGAAATATCTTGACAGGAGAAGGTTTTGGTTTTAATGCTCCTATCTCTTCCTTACCAGGTATTAAGGTTGCTCAACTTGGCAAATTTGATAATTATGATTTATTAAATGTAGCAGTCAATCCTTTTCTTTCTCAATCGGAGAAAGACTTTCATTATTTTAACTCTTTAATGTGGTTATCTTTAGGGAGAAGACAACCTGTATTTCAGACGCTATCTCAAACTCAAAAAAGTTCAGATTGGCATAGGCTATATGTTAGCCGTCCTCATAATCGCAGTTTAATTCAATACGATCCAGTTGCAGTCAAGGCTACTTATTCTAATATTTTTTCTGCTCCAGGATTATCTCTGACAGCGAAATTCAGCGATACTAGTCTTGATGCTATTCAATCAGTAAATTCTACATTAGGTTTGTTATTAGGTGAAGTTTTTGAAGCTATTCAAATTGATAATATTCAACAAGGTCTACAAGAAGCTAGACAAAAATTTAAGGATGGAGAAGGCTTTACTTCTTTAAGTACAACTGCTACATCTGAACAAAGAAGACAAATCAATAACAGGCTGAATCGCACTTTATCTTATGCTAATGCATCTAGTGGACTAGAGCAGGTATCTGGAACTTATACATTTCCTAGTCAAGTCACTCCTCAGAACTCTAGTATTTTACAAATAAGAACGGGAAACCACAAACGAGCAGTTCAATTTCTTGGAAGAGATATTTCTATTTTAAAGGAAGGTAATACATTCTTTTCTGATTTAAGGCTTTCTAATAAAACTTTTGGCCCTCTGACTTACATTGGTATTCCGATTCCTTTAACTGATACTTCTATTGATCCTATTAACCAATCATCTGCTGCCGAAGTAATTTTGACAAGTCCCCAAGGACAACAATTTGTACAAAAATTTAATTCCTCAGATTCGACAATAGTACCAATTCAAGCGCGAGCAGCCGATTTAGCATTCGATTATATGGAACTCACTAGAGTTGACAAAATTGGTGTTAGTTTTAATAGCTTTAATGGTTATCTTTCATTGCCGACAGTTGAATTATTAGCAGCAGGTTCTTCTGGAAATTTTAATTATAGTGCTAATGTAGGAACATGGTTTAATATAGATGCTAACTCAGCCCCAGGCGTTTCTAATAATAATTTAGGAATAGAAGAACCAACATTAGGTTTCTATACTAATATACTTCTTAACTATATTAAAACTGATGTGCGGTTAAATTCAGCCAAAAGGCCTGTAGCTATTAACACTCACGTACCATACTTAAGAGTTGATTGGAATAGTGCTTCTAATAAAAATAATCCTTTTTCTACTTATTTAAGTTATTTATATCAGCATCAAGAAAGGAATTTTGGTTTTTCTTTAGCTCCTGGCATTGCTTTTGTTGAGAATAATAGCAATGGTGAATTTCTAGGTCTTTTTAATGGAGAATTTAGTACTAGTCATGGTATGAACCTCAAGACAAATTTGGAGATGGGTAAAGAGTTTTTCTTTCAATTTCAGGGTTTACACAAAATTAGCAAAAATCTTTCTGCTGGCGTTTATTTTAAAAATTATGCTATTAATAATGTAGGTTTGAGCAGCCGAGTTTCTGGCTTCAATTATGGAGTTATTCTAAGACATAATTTTCCAGATAATAGTGTGTTTATAGAAACTCAAATTGGTACAGGCGAGAATGGATTTGACCTACAGCTTCAAGGTGGTTATCGATTTTGATAGCATCGTAAAATATCCCCGACTTCTTTGATAAGTCGGGGATATAAGGTTTTTAATTTGTCAATTATGTTTAATCTAAGCCACCTAAGCCATTATTACCACCGACTGCTCGGATTACAGTTGTTAAATCTTCAACAGAAGTAGTATTTTTTAATAAGTTTGCTGTTGTATCAATAAATGGGTTTGGGTTAGAGAGTGTAGTAGTTTGAACTAATCCTGGGCTTATAGTCAGACTAGTTATCGTTTCTTCATTTCCACCTGCGATACCTCCATAAGTAGGAGAAATTGTTACACCTCCGTTAAAGTAAGAGCCAGAAGGTAAAGTTACCTCGCCACTGACACTGAGAAAAGTGCCAGAAGGTCTAATAAGAGTAACAGCACCACTAGCAGTAGCTTGTTGTGCGTTTGCTGGTGCGGCTAAAAAGTTTCCTACACTTATTAAGCCTAATAGACAGATACTTCCTCGAAGACTTATAGGTAATTTTTGGGATAAGCTATTCATGTTTTATGAACTCCTCATGTTCTTCGCCTTAGCTTGTTTCCAGATTTTGCTTGATAGTGCAAAATTAACCTCGACTAGCAAAAGTAGAGGCAGAACCTTTTGTTATTGGGCTTTTATTCTTTCAGTGTATAAAAATATAAAACCTTTGTTGGGAGCGTTTTGTGAAAAATGGACATTTTGAGGCTTCGTATTTTTACGCAAGCTCTCTATTCAATATTTAGTGAGAGTTTCAGGGTTTATATTGATATCAATAAAGCTATGTAAAGGATTGATGAGGAGTTAGATGGCAATTCAATAAAGGACTAAAATCCTAGTTTTCAGTAGGGGCAATTCATGAATTGCCTTTACTGAGTTTAAACGTAAAACCTTTTAAAACCTCGCTTCCAGTCTCTAGCTGGCAATGCTTGTCATTGCGGCTCTACCTCAATACTTGAGGTGGACAAAATATGCCTTTCCAGTTAAGAGACTAGGAACAAGATAATGTCTCAAAGCATTCTTGCTTACCAGCTTTCACGTTTAGTTAACACCAATGACTCTAGCTATGCGTCTCTACGAAAGACCCATATAACAAAATTCCCGACTTTTTCAAAAAGTCGGGAATCTGAGCCACAAAATAAATATAGGGAACAGATATAGCATTGCTATTTCTCCTCCCTATGATCTATTAATTTATTCAACTGTTCTGTCAGTTGTTAAAATTTTTGTAAGTACTTACGAAGCAAAAATTCAATCTACTCTAAGCCGCCACCAACACCAGCTGCTCTGACAAGGGTTGCTAAATCTTCAACAGTTGTAGGAGCATTGGCTGCAATAGCTGCTGCAATAGCTGCTGAAATTGTGGTGGGAGGTGTGACTGAAGATGCCGCACTAGTTGGAGTTAATGTGAGACCTGTGACAACTTCTTGGTTTGTACCTGGAGCAGAATTACCATTAACGACAACATCTAGTGCGGTAAAGTCTGTACCCGGAGCTGCAACCAACTCACCACTGACGCTGAGAGAAGCACCTGATGGTCTAACTATTGTAACTGCACCACGAGCAGAAGCTTGTCCTGCATTTGCTGGTGCAGCCAGGATATTACCAACGCCAACCAAACCTAGCAGACAAATGCTTCCTTTAACGATCGCAGAAATTTTCATGATTAACAAACTCCCCGTGTTGTTTTTCTTTACGTTATCAATATAACCATTGCCTGCCAGAAATATCTCAGAGATTATACTGAAATTTTTTAAAATTGCAGAGGTCACAAATTAAAAAAACTAATAGATGGAAGTATTGGTGTAGCTCTGAATAAAAGCTTCAAATACCTTATAAAAATAGAGTTGCAGTCAGGCTTATGCATAATAAATGCCTGTATAAAAGTTGTAGTAATGATTACCAAATTTTTGATGTTGGAAAGCCAAATCCATCAAGGATTGGAGGTAAGCCTTTAGACTGCTTACAACACTCCAATACTCTGTAAATACTGCTTAATAATTCGTTAAAACTTGTCAGATATGGCTATGTCATATCTTTGCTAAATCTTAAGTGCATCTTTATAGGTAATATGCTGTGGGCAACGATTTGAATCCCAGTCCGATCGCAGTTATTGTATGGATGCAATATTTTCAAAGGGCAGATAACTATACGCCAACACCATATTCCATAAAATTGAAAACGGCTATAAAATCTAGTTATAGGTTAGGTGGTTAGGGTGGTTATCTGGAAGATAGCCAAGGCGATGTCTACGACGGGCTATGCCTACGCGCAAAACACCCAAAAATTTCTTAGGAATGTTGGCTTTCGTGCCTACACAAGTTAATTTTTGAGTCTTTGACTACAGTTATTTAAATACCAATAGATTTTTGAAAGTTATGATGTCTGTCCTTTCCCAGTAGCGAGGTAGATCGTAAGCGCAGCAAAAAATTGCCTTAACGTTACCCTCAAGCACCATTTAACTTACTATATTTATTGTCCCCCAGTTGAATGGGCTACATCTGACTGCCTTTAGGTCATTATGGCAAAATCTAAAAAAAGCGCTACCCCCATCAATCTCAGCGATCCACAATATTATCTTAACCGAGAGTTAAGCTGGTTAGAATTTAATGCCAGGGTATTACATGAAGCCTGTGACGATCGCACCCCACTTCTGGAACGTCTTAAGTTTTTGGGAATATTTAACTCTAATTTAGATGAGTTTTTTATGGTGCGCGTTGCTGGCTTAAAGCAACAAGTAGAGGCAAAAGTTAGCCTGTTAACTCCTGATGGTCGCACACCACAACAACAGCTAGACGATATTAGGTCTGCCCTCACTCCCCATGTCAACAAACAGCACAAACATTTTGAGGAAGTGCTTCGTCCTTTACTAGTAAATCATGGCATTCATATTCTGAATTACATAGATTTAAATCAAAAGCAGCGGACTCATCTCAACAGCTATTTTGAAGAACAAATCTTTCCAGTTTTGACTCCTCTGGCTGTCGATCCTAGTCATCCCTTTCCTTTTATTTCTAATCTCAGTCTGAATCTGGCTGTTGTGGTGAAGAATCCAGACACCGAAGAAGAATTTTTTGCCAGAATCAAAGTCCCTAGTGTTCTACCACGATTTTTACCGATACCGCCTGAGTTGGGAGATCAGAATAGCGAAAAACCTGCCCATTGGACTGGAGTACCTTTAGAACAGGCGATCGCTCATAACTTGGAATCACTATTTCCGGGGATGAACATTCAAGAATATCATCCGTTCCGCATTACCCGTGATGCCGATTTGGTCTTAGAAGAAGATGAAGCAGATGATTTGTTGTTAGCGATCGAACAGGAATTGCGAAAACGGCGACTGGGTGGTAGTCCAGTCCGGCTAGAAATTCAATCCCAAACTCCAGAAATAGTGCGATCGCGATTATTACATGATTTGGAATTAGCAGAAAGTGATGTTTACGAGGTAGATGGTCTTTTGGGACTGCGGGATTTAATGTACTTTATGTCCTTACCATTGCCGGAACTCAAAGATCCACCACGCCAATCTGTTGTACCATTACGCCTGCAAAGGCTGAGAGAACCGAGTTTAGACCCAGATGCGCTGGAGACGGACGAAGGAAAAGACTTTTTTGCTGTAATTCGGGAAAAGGATTTACTAGTACACCATCCCTATCAATCTTTTTCGGCTACAGTTGTGCGCTTTATTACCTACGCTGCCTACGATCCGAATGTGTTAGCCATCAAGATGACCCTTTACCGGACTTCTGGTGACTCGCCCATCGTCAACGCCTTAATTGCCGCTGCTGAAAATGGCAAGCAGGTATCTGTGCTGGTGGAATTAAAGGCGCGATTTGATGAGGAGAATAATATTTACTGGGCAAAACGCCTAGAAAGAGTTGGAGTTCATGTTGTCTATGGTTTAGTCGGGCTAAAAACCCATAGTAAAACCGTCATGGTGGTACGGCGCGAAAAAGACCGGATACGTCGCTACGTGCATATTGGGACTGGTAACTATAACCCTAAAACAGCACGACTCTATACAGATTTAGGATTGTTTAGTTGCCGTGAAGAATTGGGTGCTGACATTACAGATTTATTTAATTTCTTAACTGGGTATTCCCTGCAAAAATCTTATCGAGAAGTGCTGGTTGCGCCTGTGAATATGCGCGATCGCTTTTTGGCATTAATTCACCGCGAAATCGAAAATGTTCAAAATGGATTTTCTGGACGGATTGTCGCCAAAATGAATTCCCTAGTCGATCCAGAAATTATTGCCACTTTATATGAAGCTTCCCGCGCCGGAGTGCAAATCGACTTAATTGTTAGGGGTGTTTGTTGTTTACGCCCAGGAATCAAAGACATTAGTGAAAATATTCGCATCATCAGTATTGTTGGTCGCTTTTTAGAGCACTCTCGGATTTATTATTTTCATAACAATACACAGGAGGAAATCTATATTGGCAGTGCTGACTGGATGCGCCGCAACCTGGATCGCCGAGTCGAAGTAATTACCCCAGTAAAAGATCCAGATATTGCTAAAGATTTGCAAGAAATTATGGGAATTATGCTCGCAGATAATCGCCAAGCTTGGGAATTACAAGCTGATGGTACTTACATTCAACGGCGTCCTTATGATGATTCTCCAGAAGCTAATTCACAAAAAATTCTCATGAACATGGCATTACGCTCAACTGGTGTAGTCCCAACCTGATTGATAAAAAAATAAGTTACTTATACCTTGACAACTAGCTCAAATTAGTTTTTTTTTGGAAAAATTGAATTTTTTGAGCAGTTGTCTAAGTTGTTTACATAGTTTCACACAAGTTATTCAACCATAGGATAGAGTCAGTGCTGGCACTTGTTCTCATAAACTGGAGGGGTTACTCTGAATAAATTTGTCTTTCCCGTCAATGTTAATGTTATCCTGCGAGCTCTCTACCTTGCGTGTTTTAGTAGTTGATGACCACGAACTGACTCGTTTAACGTTACAATTGGTTTTTTCTTGCCAGGAAAATATTCAAGTAGTAGGTTTAGCCAGTAATGGTGAAGAAGCTATAGAAATGGTTAAACGTTGCCATCCTGACGTAATTGTTCTAGATTTACAGATGCCAGTCATGGATGGCTGGAGTGCGTCCAGTCACATTAAAGCTATATCTCCGAACACCCAGATACTTGCTTACTCCTCAGTGGAAGACGTAAATTTTCATGGGCAAAAGGCAATGTCTAGCTTTGATAACGTTTGCAAGAAAGATGTACCTACAAGCGAACTTATTGCCTTGGTTAGGCAGCTAGGTCAGCGTGCAGGAGATGGTTCAGTGGCAGGATAAATAATCCAGTGATTATTGCTTCGCCAACTCAAGCTTAGTTCAATTTTGGGGATTTGAAGACATGATACTACTGAAGAACGTCGGTCTAGCCGGAAGTTGAGGTTAAACCGACGTAAATTTTAATAATTTTTACTCTGCCGGAATGGTGCGTGTAAATTCATCAATTAATTCATCCAGTTCTTCCAAAGCCTGATTTACATCTATTCTCAAAGTTCCCAGGTTTGGTTGCTCCAGTAAGCTTAATAGGTAATCGCGTTTATTTTGAACTGCGACAATTCGTTCTTTTATAGTCTGTATATCCATTATTTTTTTCCTATCTTTAGCTACCTTTAAATTTAAAGTTAACGCAAAATCTAATATTCTGGGACACTATACACCCTTAGTAGTCAACTTAGTGCCACTTGCCTTCCCTGCGTGATGCTGTGCGAATATGGACTAAGGATAAATTGAGTGTTTGAAAACCACAAAGACAAAGGTGGATAAAGTCTCGTTTAAACGAAGCCAGTGTTTTGAGCGACAATGCCTGACTTATTCGCTCTTGGTGTGTTCCCTTCCCACTCTTGAGCAACTGGCGTGCGGTTTCTAACCATCTTAATACGGCAATTTAGGGTTAGTTGAACACTAGCACCTGGTGACAATGTTCTTTCCTAATTTGTTGCTCATAGCCGATGATAATAAAACTAAGGTATTCAGACTTTATCCTAATTTAAGCTCATGCTACGCCAAATCTCTTTGGGAACACTCGGTCTAACTATCGGCGGCATATTAACCATCATTGGCTTTGTCGCCTATGCTGATAATAATGCCACACTCAATCTTGTCGGATTTTTTTACGGGATTCCTCTACTATTGGGAGGACTGGCACTAAAAGCGAATGAACTTAAGCCAGTACCATTTACCCAAACTACGTCACCATCAGCATTGAGACTGCGCCAGCAGCAAGCAACTGATACGCAAAATAAAATTCGCAAAGACATCACCCGATATTGCTACGGTCAAGATGCTCATCTAGATACAACACTTTCTTTTCTGGGTTTGAGTCCCACTGACCAGGAGCGACCAACAGTGACAGGGATACGAGAAACGGAAGTTAATGGGAGCTATGCCCTAATTTTAGAATTTGATTCACCGCTAATACCGATTGATGTGTGGCAAAAAAAGCATGAAAAAATGACCAATTATTTTGGCCCTGGTTTGGAAATTCAAATAACGCAGCCATCTGAAAATACAATTGAGCTAGCGCTAATCAATACTCAAAAAGAATCACTAGTCAGTAGTCAATAGTCAAGAGCAAAAATTATCGTTACCCAAATTTCATACCTTTATGACTTGTTGTTACCCATATTTTTGCAACAGTCAAAATAATTAATAGTTCATAATTATAATTAGTGGTATCTGTAGGCTCCATGCTCTTATTAACCACGAAATTTTTGATGAGCAGTGTGGATTACTGTACAGTGTCTTGAACTATGAATTATGAATTAGTAATTATTCTTTTTGGAGAATTCCCTTAACCAAGATTTAACTCCCCAACTTTTTCAAAAAGTCGGGGAGGTAGTCAGAAATTTTTTATGAAGATTTTTTTGTGATTCTCTTAAGCATTTACCAAAAAGTTACTTTTCTAAACGAACTGCGTACCACTGTAAATATTTTCCAGGACCAATGTCTAATTCGCAACTAGTGTCAATTAAATATTGGGCTTGAGTTTCCACAGTATTAAACTTTTGCAAGTCAGGCGGTAAATCTTGAATTATGAGTTGTTGAAGAGTTATTTTGAGCTTTTCTAATAGCTCTGATGATGTCATAAATTGTTCTGGTTGATTTGTTTCTAGAACAACAAAATTATCCTGCTGGTACATTAATGAGTCTGGCATTTTAAAGATTTAGCGAATGTCAATAGGTTTGAATGGTTTTTGGAAGAACTTTTGCTTGTTTGTGTAGTCAACTTTAATTTTGGACGGTTTGTGGCTAGAACGAAAGGGTTATGAAGTCACTTGAAAATAAAGTTTTGCACTAAGTTTTCTCTCAATCTTATGTAATTATACTAAACCTCAGCAAACCTTGTCGGATAGACTAAATAAATTTCAGTCAGGTGATATTAGTATTTAGTATTAGCTATCTTCTAAGGGGACTTTAGCGATTGCTTTTCCTTGTCTCACTGGGTTTATAAACTAACTACATAACTAAATAATTAGGGTGTGTATTTGTAATTCTCAAAAAAATTGTAATTTGACTTTAACAATAGGGAAATATAAAAGTAACATTTTCTCCCATAACCATCGCTGAACAAAAAGGCAGCAATTGCCTTCGCGTTCAAATTACAGATTGTCTATGCAACTTATTTATCTACCGCTTGCTTGGCCCAACAACATTGGGCAGTCCATTGTCAAAAAACAGTTGATTGTGAAGCCAGACACGCCTTTGCCGCAAATCCTGGCATTGATGAAAATAGCGATCGCCCCCATGCAATTGAGTTGCACAGCCTTTTTCAGGATAATCCCGCAAGTGGAAGGCAACTCATGTCAGGCATAAGCCCATTTTCTGTTTCTAAGCAACCACCACTGATTCTAGTGGCTGATGATGACAAGACCATCCGGGTATTGTTGCGTAAAGCAATGGAACAAGAAGGTTATCGAGTAGTCGAGGTCAATGATGGTAAGCAATGTTTAGATGCTTACGAGACTATCAAACCCGATATAGTTTTGCTAGATGCTGTAATGCCTGTGATGGATGGCTTTACCTGCTGTAAGCACTTGCTCCAGATTGCTAGGAATAATTTAATCTCAGCCCTTGCCACCTTTGATACTGACTCGACTCTTAACAATACGGTCATGTCCAAGATATGGGAGCGCACTCCCATCTTGATGATCACATGCTTGGACGATGAGGAATCTGTAAACCGTGCTTTTGAAGCGGGAGCGACTGATTATGTCACTAAGCCAATTCACTGGCCTGTATTACGCCAGCGGTTGCGTCGACTGCTACAGCAAGCACAAGTATACAAACAGTTAGAGGCGGCAAACGAAGCTTTGCATCACCTTGCCAATGTAGATGGCTTAACTGAGTTAGCTAATCGTCGCCGCTTTGACGATTATCTCAATACTCAATGGATTAATCTCGCACAAGAGGGATTTCCTTTGTCAATGATTTTGTGTGATATCGACTTTTTTAAATTTTATAATGATAAATACGGCCATCCGGCAGGGGATGTATGTTTACAAAAGGTGGGTGCTGTCTTAAGCCTTAAGGCACAAAAACATCGGGATTTAGTAGCGCGTTATGGTGGAGAAGAATTTGCTGTGATTATGCCATACACTCCTGCATCTGGCGCACTTCATGTCGCCGCCGCAATTAGAGCGGGAATCAAAGATTTGCAAATTGTTCATGACGGTTCTGCGGTGAGTCAGCACGTCACTCTCAGTATGGGTGTGGCAACTGTTGTCCCGACTTGGGAATCTTCACCTTCAGAGTTGATCGTGCTGGCAGATAAAGCACTTTATCAAGCAAAGGCCGGGGGACGCGATCGCTTTGTCTCAAGTTCTTAATTGTCATTTGTCATTTGTCATTAGTCATTGGTCATTGGTCATTTGTCAATACCCTTACCTAAGAAGGATAAACTGGCAGTGTGAAGTGAAACCATGCTCCGTTATTGGGGGCAGAATCCACCCAAATTTGGCCATAGTGTGCCAGAACGATGCGTTGGCATAGACAAAGACCAATGCCGTAACCTTCTGTACCTTCATCCCGTTGCAGGCGGAAGTGGTTTTCAAAGATGCGATCGCGATTCTCTACAGGAATACCAGGCCCAGTATCGCCAATACTAAACTGAACTTTTTGGGTAGTGCGGTGTAATCCGGCGATGCTAATCTTGCCACCTTCTGGGGTGTATTTGATGGCATTATCCAACAGATTCACCAGCACTTGCCGGATGCGTTCTGGGTCAGCATATACATAAGGTAAGTCGTTGGGAATATCTGTTTCGACCTCTTGGGATTTAGCGGTGTAGCGATCGCACAATTCTTCTAGTACATCTAAGCACAGTTTACCTAGTTGTAATTTTTGTGGTAAAATTGGAAACTCAGTATCTTTGCCTCGACCTACCTGCAAAAGGTCGGCAATCATCCGATCGATGATCTTAGTTTGATTACGGGCTTGTTTTAATAGATGCGCCGTTAAGGATGGTTTAAGGCGCTGAAATTGGCCTGTTTCTAAATTGTAGTTAGATTGGAGAGTTTCGATGGCGATCGCGGCGGCAGTTAGGGGATTGCGGAGATCGTGTGCCAGCATCGAAATCACCCGATCTTTAAACTGTAGCTGCTCTTGGAGGTTATCTTTTTCCTGTTTTAAGCGAAAAATTTCGTCTGAGAGTCGGATCAGTTCGGCAGAAACAGCAACTGAACGGATAGTCGATTTGGGTAATGTCACCCTAGCATTATCGTCTATCCGTTCTTGTAAGTCTTCCTGTAATTTCAAATAGGCGTCTACAGCGGCTTGCCAGCGAGGCCACCAGTTTTTCAATTGCGCTATGATATTACTTCCAGCCAAAACCTGCCGTGGTTCCGGGTGAATTTTAATTAAAGCTGGCGTTGCTACCAATTTAAAGTGTTCTGCTAAGTAAGGTTGTTGACCAACATCAATAGTTTGAAGTTCAAAACTATACTCAACCTGCAACTCTTTTAAGTAAGCACGTATTCGCTGCACCTGTTGACGGGACTTGGGACGTCCATCGACAAACAGTAACAGCTGGAGTGGAGCCTCAGAATAAATAGGCTGATCCTGGGAAACTTGCATGTAATCGTGTTTCAGCACTGGTAACAACCCGGTGACGCTTTACAGAAAGTAAAAAGGACTGACGGTTGTCGATGGTCGTTGTTTTTTCTTCTTAATATCTATTTTAGATTTTCATACTCCTATCCGATCTGCGTTTTTGACATCAAACGTGTCTTTTTCTGCCTTTTGCTGCCTTTTGGTGAACTTCATCTCCAATAAACACTCAAGCCTCTTGAATATAAGTCTTAATTTGCCCTGAATCAAAAATTTTCGCCAGAGCCAGCAGGTGAAAGGTTTAATACTATGTCAAATCGGCTAGTCCAGCACCATGTCAATTTGAATACTCGCTTTGAGCAAACGATCGCCCAATAAAACACAGATGCTAATTGTATCTAATCTATCAGGAAGGTGTTAACTGTTCAGACCAAGTTTGTAGAGGTTTTTTCAACCGCCAGTGCATTTGATGAAGTGTCTTTTTCGCCTCAAGCCAATCATTAACTAGGATTGGGAAAAACAGCCAAAGCCAACTATGTACTATTTCTATAACTTGCGAAGCGCACCTTCCAGCTTTCCTAAAAGAAGCACAGCCCTATCCAAGAATAACAGGGGATGGGTTGATTGAGGGAAAGTTTTGGATAACATAGAGGCGATGCCTACGGCGGTAAACTACACACTTTTAGAGAAAGCACTCACTGCTTTCGAGGCTGTCAAGTAATTCTTGACTACAGCACAAGTAGCATTTTCTCCAAAAAATCAATTTAGAGATACTAAAGAAACTGCTGCGACACTTGACTGCTTTACCTATTACCCCAATCGTCAAGAATAACGAACTTACGCTAAGTTACTGGAATTGTTTAACACTGGCATTTTTCAGCTATTGCCTGACTCACATTATCATCGTCAGATGAATAATTTTCAGAATCGATTATCAGCCAGTGTTAGTGAACTCGATCTATTCCCCTCTTTGGGTGAGGCTAAAGGGAGCTTTATTCCAAGTCTATCACTTCAGTTGCTTGGCGTAGGCATCGCGTTACAACTAGTGCATCTGGAAGTAGATTCAAGCTTTTGCTAGCTAAACTGTTTTTTGAGCAGTTATCTACTCTACAACTTGGATATTTAGATAACTCTCTAAAAGATTGGTTCACAATCTAGTATCGCTCGGTTTGTATAGCAATCTGATTTGATTTCTGAATTAATCGTAGGGACTAGGGACTGGGGACTGGGGACTGGGAAGAAGGAATAAAGCTATACTGAGTTTTTTTCAAAAATCAAATATGAGTCCTATAGTTGGTGACTCTTATCTAAATACTAAAATCCTGACTAAGAACTCTGAAATTATAAAACTCTTATCTAGCAATGATTTCAGGTTTATTTATATTTTTTCCCAAAAATGTTAGTTTTCCAGAATTTTAGGGAACTCTATAAATAAGCATAGGAATTATCAAAACCTAATGGCTGTAAAACGAAGACAATACGGTAGCTTTTGCTACCGTTTACTCATTTTTAGAGACATCATCACCAAAATAGACATTTACGAAGAAGACGTAGTGAGTCGGTAGTGTTTTTGGGTGATATAGAGAGTCAGAGCAGAGCAGGGGAATAAAGGAGGATAACCATGTCCCATGCCTCATTCCCATTTAATGGACAGTCTGCGCTAGGGTAGGAATTGAAACTCAATTTGTGATTTCCTGTGCTTCCCTGTAAACGTCCAGCAGTATTTCTAATAATTTGGGCTGTTATACTCACTTCGTTAACAGCCTGTGCTAATAGTCCTGTCGCCAAAAACCTTGAGGAATCTTTGGCGGCAGATCCAAAACTGCAAAGCAATCCAGTTGTCTTTGGAGAATCTCAGAGTAACCAACCGCAAGCACAGCAAAATGAATCAACTGTTCAGTTACCAGCTGATTTTCCTAAAGATATTCCACTATATTCCAATGCCAAGCTACAGGAAGTTACACCTGCTAGCGGCTCAGAAAACAAAATCTCAACTCGTTGGTTAAGTTCTGACCCCAGTAATTTTATTGCTAGTTTTTATCGCAGCCAGTTTCAAACAAATAACTGGCAGATTTTACAACAGCCGACAGATGATACAGGAAACACTTTTGAGGCGCGTCGCAGCGATTTGCTGTTAAAGGTTTCCATTCAGCCCAAATCAGTTACTAACGCCACACCCAATCAACCTCAAACAGCCACTGAATTACTGATTGATTACGTACCGAATAGTACTGCAATAGCACAACCTACTTCAATTACAAATCCTAACGAAACTGCTAACGCCGTTCCTCAACCGGGAAATTCACAGTTTATTGGCCCAATACTACCGACAAACTCGGCAGCACAGCCACCAAGTACAGCTAATAACCAAACAATCCCTACAGCCACCTCTAAATCTCAGGTATTCAACGATCTGAATAAGGCACCACAAGAATGGCAGCAACATATCCAGGACTTGGCTGCATTAGGTGTTTTATCTATAGAAACAAAGACAACTAAGAGCAACTCTACTACCACAACTAATCAGTTTGAACCCAGTAAAATCGTTACACATCGAGAATATGCCCGTTGGCTAATTGCTGCTAACAATGCTGTATATGCCAACAATCCAGCTAAACAGATTCGCTTGGCATCAGAAAGTACTCAACCAGCTTTTAGTGATGTGTCAGCAAAAGATCCTGATTTTCCTGCAATTCAGGGATTGGCTGAGGCTGGCTTAATTCCTAGTCCTTTGTCTGGAGATTCTACAGTAGTTTTGTTTCGTCCTGATGCACCTCTAACGCGAGAACAATTGCTGCTATGGAAATTACCCTTAGATACTCGCCAAGCTTTACCCTCTGCTAACTTAGATGCGGTTAAACAAACCTGGGGTTTCCAAGACGTAGCGAAAATTGACCCGAAGGCTTTAAGAGCAGTGTTGGCTGATTATCAGAATGGCGAACAATCGAATATTCGCCGGGTGTTTGGTTATACGACTCTGTTTCAACCCAAAAAACCAGTAACTCGTGCTGAGGCTGCTACGGCTTTGTGGTATTTCGGCAGTCAAGGTGAGGGTGTATCGGCTACTGAGGCTTTGAAATTAAAGCAAAGTTAAAGCTATGAAGAGGAAGGGTTGCACCATTCTGTCGCAGTTAGTCGATCGCAAGCATAAAAGTGTGCAATTCCCATGTCATAACATATAAATTTGACCATTTTTTTGTAATAGACCTGTTTTTCATCAAGAAAATGTAAATCTAAGTATTTTCAGCGTTTTTACCCGTGTTTGATGAAATTTTGAGGCATAGTTAAGTAAAATAACGTAAATTAACTTAATAGACGTACTTAGTAAAGACAAGTTGTCAGACTTTCGCCTTTTGATTGCTTTTAAACAAACTAAAAAATAATACAGGTAAAACAAATATGAAAAAACAAGCTGTAGCAGCAGGATTTGTTTTCTTATCTTTCATGTTGCCGCTCAGAGTAAGTGCTGCGAGTTTTGACAAATTTTATGTATTTGGCGACAGTCTTTCTGATACTGGCAATGTTTTCGCTGCTACTAATGGTTTAGTCGCTCCAACAACAGCCATTCCCCAAGATCCGCCTTACTTTCAAGGGCGTTTTTCCAACGATCGAGTGTGGGTAGACTACCTCGGAGATCGGCTAGGATTAAAACCCTCTCCATACATTACTTTAAATCCTACTATTCCCAATCAAGGTATTAACTTTGCTGTGGGTGGTGCTAGTTCTGGTCAAGGTAATGCTGTTGTTCCTAGTGCGCCGTTACCGGGAGTATTAGAGCAAGTCGCCTTGTTGACGCAACCGATTATACAAGCCAATCAGAAGCTCGATCCAAATGCCCTTTATGCTGTATGGGGAGGTGCAAATGATTATGTGTTTGGTCAAGCTACGAATGCAAAGCAAACAGTCCAGAATTTATCAAACGCAGTAGGGTTACTTGCCTCATCGGGTGCAAAAAATATTTTAGTCTTTAACTTGCCTGATTTAGGCAAGATTCCTTTTGCAGCCGCTACAGGTCTATCTAGCAACTTGACTGCCTTAACAAATGACCATAACACGAGATTAAAAGACGAACTAGACAAATTTACTAATAACTCTGACTTGAATCTGATCTCTGTGGATGTGTTTTCCCTATTTAATCAGGTACAAGCAAATCCAGGGAAGTTTGGGTTTAAAGATGTGACTAACCCTTGTGTAGTCGGGAATTTCCAGACAATCGTCAGTGTATGTTCTCAACCAAATGATTATTTGTTCTTTGACTCTGTACATCCAACAACAAATGCTCATAAGTTAGTAGCAGACGCTGCACTGGCGGCAATTGAGGCTAAGTCTGTTCCTGAACCTGCGATAAACTTGGGAATTTTAGCTCTTGGTGCTTTTGGTGCAGTAGGAATGCTGAAGCGTCAACAAAAAAGGTCAGCAGGTCGGGTTGTTGATGCACAATTGTCTCATATAACAGTCGAAAACTAAACTAACTGTATTGATGTGGGATTACGATCGCTTATTTGAAATTATTGAAGAATTAGTTATGCACCACTCTCCTAGTGGTGTAGAAGCTGAGATTAACCAGTTGTTGATGCAACGATTTACAGCGCTGGGTGTAGAAGTCTGGCGCGATCGCGCCGATAATATTATTGCTAAGATTCCAGGTAAAATTCCAGATCGAGCAATTGCTATCACAGCACACAAAGACGAAATTGGCGCAATTGTCAAGAGTCTTGGTGATGAAGGTCGTGTCAAAGTCAGCAAACTCGGCGGTTCTTTCCCGTGGGTTTATGGCGAAGGTGTTGTCGATTTATTGGGAGATAACGAAACCATCAACGGTATTCTCAGCTTTGGTTCCCGCCACGTTTCCCACGAATCGCCCCAAAAAGTCCAGCAGGAAGATACTACTGTTAAGTGGGAGAATGCTTGGATTGAAACAAAGCTGACATCTGCTGAATTAGAAGCAGCTGGCATTCGACCTGGAACTAGAATGGTGATTGGCAAGCATCGCAAGCGTCCAATTCGGTTAAAGGATCATATTGCTGGTTACACTTTGGATAACAAAGCTTCTGTGGCGATTTTGTTAGCTTTGGCTGAAAACCTGAAACAGCCAGTAGTTGATGTTTATTTAGTAGCTTCAGCAAAAGAAGAAGTGGGAGCAATTGGGGCGCTATTTTTCACGCAAAATCAACGTTTGGATGCCTTGATTGCTTTAGAAATTTGTCCATTATCTGAGGAATATCCTGTTAAAGATGGTAAAAGTCCTGTACTTTTATCTCAAGATGCCTATGGAATATATGATGAGGGCTTAAATGGACAACTGCGCCATAGTGCTAAACAGTTGGATATGGCAGTGCAGTTAACAACTCTGAGTGGGTTTGGTAGCGATGCTTCCATTGCCATGAAATTCGGACATGTTGGGCGTGCTGCGTGTTTGGCATTTCCTACCCAAAATACACATGGATATGAAATTGCTCATTTAGGAGCGATCGCTAATTGTATCGATTTGTTAAAAGCTTTCTGCGAAACTGAGTTTGAGTGATAGTTCCAGGCTTTTAGTGGAGGGAGCGATCGCATATTAACCCAAAATAGCCAGAAAAAGGTTTTGCAAAGCCTGAAGGTCTGGCTCCTCAAGTCGCCCTAACTTTTTGATCCTAGTCCTTTATCTATGGTAGTCAAAACTGGTTTGATAATTGAAGGTTTGAGAAGACCAGCTACTCGCCATCCAGTAATTGTGATTTCACCAAAGGAAGTTGCTGGATTTGCTTGACTGGTAATCGCTATCAATATTAAATCCGAACGCTCACGTTGATAGCTATTAGAACTCACAACCACTGCTGGACGTTTTTTAGTAGTAGTTTGGTCAGTAAAGGGAAACGGCACTAAAACAACATCACCAAATTCATAGTTTGTCATATTCTGCATCATCAGGGTTATCCCAGATTTTGAGCAGAACTGGTTCAGAAAGTTTTGCTGCTGCAAAGGTAAGGCTATGATCTGTGCTTTGCTGATCCAGAGAATCAATAAAATCTTCAACTAGCAAAACTTTTTCGGGAGGTAGCTTTTGAATTTTTTTAAGTAACCTTTGCTCTGAAATGCTATCAGCCTGCATTCTTTAGATTCTCCTAACCTTGCGTGTATTGGTTGCTTTATGCATTCATTATAGTTTTTGGTTATCTCTAGCGATGAAGGCGATCGCTAATTGTATCGATTTGTCAAACTCTAACAATTGCAAAGGTTGTTCAGGCGATCGCCCAGTGGCAGTTTCAGGTAAAACAAGGGTGCAATGCCTGGGTTTGGCTACGCCAACGCAATTGTGATTTCAGCGATCGCTATATCTCCCAATCCTCAATCAACAAGTTATTAATGCGTTGGAATTCTCTAGTGTTATGGGTGACAAGGGTTAAGTTATTTGTCAGAGCGATCGCGGCAATTTGTAAGTCATACGCGCCAATGGGAGTACCTAATGCTTCTAGTTGAGAGCGAATTGTTCCAAACGTCGTTGCGGCTAAATCGTCAAAGGGTAGCGATCTAAATTGGGCTAAAAATTGTTGTTGTAAAGTAAGATTCCGTTGTGGGTTGGCACTTTTCATTGCGCCATAAAATAGTTCAGCTTTGACGATTGAGCAAACGGCAATATCTTTAATGGTAGTGGATTCTAGTTTCTGTTTTAAAGTGGAATTTTTACCACGCATATAGATAATGCAGGTGTTAGTATCGAGCAGAAATTTCACAGGATTGGTTCGCGTTCTGGTTGTTGTTCTTGAGGATGACGGAAGAAGGTTTCATCTTGGATACATCCATAAAATTGAGGCAAAGGATATTCTGTTATTTTGGTTAGAGTTGCTGGTTGTAGGGACTCAATGAGGGTTTTTAGTAATCGAGTAAGGTCAAATTCTTCGGGTAATTCAGCCACGGGAAATTGACGGAATAATTCTGATATTTTGCTTGTTTGCACAGGCTGAGTATTGTTATTGTCTGTAGTCAGGCTTTGTGCCAGGAGTTGGATAATATACAATTTATCATCAGGTGAAAGCTGAAGGAGTTGTTGTTCGAGTTCTGGGACAACCATGATGTAGCTCAGGTGGAGGATAATTTCATTTTACTTTCATAATCAAAAGTTAATCTAGCTATGCCTGGGTTGGGCTACGCCAACACATTTGTTATTTTTGCGATCGCGCTTTTGAGGAAATATTAAGCAACATCCACCCAATATAAATTGTCATCTAATCGGGGGGAAGTTGTGGTGTAATATTGGATTTTGAATTGTTAGAATGCTGGCTGTTCGTCACAGTTTTCGATGTAACGACGTAAAACAGAGTTGATTAAGGTTTTATATTCTCCGCTTTGAGCTTGAAACCACTCTAATATATCTGGCTCAATCTGTACCAATTGCTGTGCTTGAGGTGCCGGAACTTGGAGAGTAGCTTTTTGAAAAAACTCTTCTGTCAATGGTGGAATGTCAGAGTAGTCAATTTCTTCATCGTTCATTGACTCCAATGCTGTCCAGTTAGTACGAGAGGTATTTCTCAAGTCTTTGTCGCTCATACCGATTTGCCCTTCGTGCTGAAATGATCCGAATCACATTATTTTTGCGTTCTGTCCAAACTACAACGGCTACACCGTTGCCGAGAAAACCTATACCGAACCAACGCTTTTCTCCGTAATCAAAACGATAGTCTAACTCAATTAGCATTGCACTTTCAAACATTTCAGGAACATCGGCGAAATCAATCTCATGTTTGCGAAGATTCTCTAAATTTTTCGCCTCATCCTACTCAAACTGCATGAAAACTTCGACACGCTAATTCAACCATCTTTATTATCCTGCATAATATCCCAATACGCTCGGTGTTAGAAATAAAAACCTGATTTTGCGTAGGTTGAGTTGAGCGATAACGTAGGCGCAATGATTTTGCGATGCCTGGGTTGGGCTACGCCAATGCATTTGTTATTTCGGAGTACCCATTTGTTATTTCGGAGTACCCATTTGTTATTTCGGAGTACCCATTTGTTATTTC
>NZ_JAVRCB010000001.1:386417-511423 GCF_034530955.1 Nostoc sp. DedQUE05
GGGGTACCCATTTGTTATTTCGGGGTACCCATTTGTTATTTCGGGGTACTCATTTATTGATTTTGTGATTACTGTTGCTGATTGCACTTATTCTCAAACAACAAATTGATATGACAAATGAGTAAAAACACAGGCAAACTCGTAATTATTTCGTTGAACTTTTAATGAAATAAATCCACAAAACTACCCATCTCAGGCAAAAGGATACTCCACTATGTTGAACAAGGAATTATTAAAAAAGGATGTGTTATGTCTTTAAAAACTCGTGGTTCTGCTGCTGTTGACAAAGCCCAACTTCGTCTCGCCTTGCTTAAATCTATTGATGAAAATCTGGATTTAGGACATGGGTTAACTATTGAAGCCTACAACCACTTAATCAATACTACCCGTGCAATGGTAGAAGCTAATAATACGCTGGTGTCCAATCTGGAAGAATCGCGTAAAACAGTAACCCAGATGGATAAAGCTCTCTCCGAAATGTCTGAACGAATGCTAAGTGGAGTTGCAACTGTCTACGGCAGAAACAGTATAGAGTATTCCAAAGCTGGCGGCTCTAATCGCAAACGAAATAAACAATCTACTTCAAAAGTTACTCCACTTGTAGCGATTCTTACTACTCAACCTACTCAAGCTGCAATTGCCAATGCGTCAACTAACGGTAATGACACAGCTCCTTTGCTGCAATAATCCACCTGATACCAATTTTATATGAGGCTACACATTATTTTGACCCCTCCCAACCTCCCCTTACCAAGGGGAGGTGCCGCAGGCGGTGGGGTTCTTTCTATGCGCCTTCATAAAGAATTGCTATAAGCTCCATATACAGCAAAATTCAGAATTTATGAGTCAGAATTCAGGAGTAAGACATGGTTTATATCTGGGTAACAGACTTAGCTTGTGTACCTCAGCAACTTGAAATATGCTGTATAAATTGTTGCTTTTCAAAAAGATGACAAAAATTTGTCACCAATACATACGGAAGCGGATTAATAGGTTTGATGACAATAATTTGTCACAACGAGATCAATGTGTCACCGACGACAAATAATTAGTTACTGTACACTTGATTTATGCCAAACTCTAATATTGAGGAATACTTTCACCAAAGCCGATGATGGGATTTGAACCCACGGCCTGCTGATTACGAATCAGCTGCTCTACCACTGAGCCACATCGGCGTACACAATCTAAGAGTATAACATGATTTAATCATGGTAGATCAAAATCCCAAAAATCGTCTTAATCCTGAACAGTATGCCAGCCTGAAAGCAGAAATAGCTGCTCCTTTTCGCGGTTTACGACAATTTTTTTACATTGCTTTCGCTGCTTCTGGTTCACTCGGTGCATTCGTCTTTTTCTTCCAAGTGCTTGCCGGACGCGATGTTGAGAGCGCTTTGCCTAATTTAGCTCTCCAAGTAGGAATAGTTGCTTTAATGGTTTTCCTTTGGCGTTGGGAACAACGTCAGCAACAACGCCCCAATTCGGGTAAAAATCCTAATTCCTGAAGGGAGAAATCTTAGCTAGTTAATTTTTGACTACTTTCTTTTGATATATCTTTTCTTCAAATTTACTCATGCTTTTATGAAGATTAAAATATCCAGAAAGAAAAAGTAAAAAAATTATTAGGAAATCTCAAAAAGCAAAAATTTCTGTGAAAATAGAAATCATTGAAACGGGGTCAGCCAATATAAAGACCCTGACTATAAACCCAATCACATTCAGATGGTGTCAGCTATATTTAAAGACCCCAAATTTTATGATTCAAAAACCCTAAAATTAAAAAATCGCTATATTGAAAGCGCCAGACTGATAATTTATCAGTCTGGCGTTTCCAATTTGCTAACTAGATATTTACTGAACTGTTACCAAATAAGATGAAGGAATTGGTTGGGCACGTCCAGCATTGACAAGTGCCTGATAAACAAAGGCAGCAACTTCGGCTCTAGTCGCCTGACGATTAGGATTGAGTTGCTTCGCGGTGGGATAGTTGATCACTAATTGCCGTGCAGTTGCGGCGGCAACTGGTGCGATCGCATAATTAGGAATCTGAGCAGCATCGGTGTAAAAGGAAACGACATTTTGATTACTTGCAGTTAAGCCCAAACCATTAGCTAAAGAGACTAACGCCTGCACTCTCGGAATTTGCTGCTGTGGCTTAAAAGTGCCATCGGGATAACCAGAAACAAATTGACCCTGGTAAGCAGATTGAATGGCAGCGTAAGCCCAGAAATTGCTTGCTACATCCTTAAATTTAATTGCTGGGCGTTTGGTTGGTGGTGTTAGGGCTTTAGTGACAATAGTGGCGAATTGAGCGCGAGTTACAGGTTCATTGGGTTTAAAGCTGCCATCAGGAAAACCAGCAATAATATTTTGAGAAGCTAAAGCTTCGATGTAGCTTTTTGCCCAGTAATTTGCTGGTACATCTTTAAAGGCAACAGCCCCTCCAGGCGGTACATCAACACTGGCGGCAACAAAATCTACTGAGCCAAAAATCTTTTTCTGATCGATATCGTTGCCAACAGCGACAATTTTACTGGTTTTGGTGGCGTTGTTCACATCATAACGAGTGTTATTGCGGATAAGATTGCCGCCAGGATTTTCGTTGGTGCCAAGGTCGGGTGAAGCGTTGACAGTTGCTACTACTCCATCCCGCTTATTATTTTGAATGACATTTTTACGCAATACGGGCTTCGCTGACTCTGAGATAAAAAGACCGTCTTGGTTTTCGATAATTTGGTTTTCTACAACTAGAGGTGTGGAAGTGCCACCGATCGCAAGACCAAAACCAGTATCCTGAAATAAGTTATTCCGAATTTCTCCTTGGGCAGCTCTAGCAACTGAAATCCCATTCCCTTTGTTTTGCACAAAGAGATTACCTTCGACTCTGGGATTGCCTGTACCCGTGACAAAAACACCCTCTCTAACACTGTTAGTAAAAGTACTGTTTTTGATAGTCGGATTAGTTGACTCCACCCACACAGCCGTACCTCGGCTATTTGGGTTGGTGACGCTGACACCAGCGATCGTGGTATCTTGCTCGGCCAGGATGGTAATGTCTTGTCTGGCAAAAGTGCGACTAGTGTAGAAGCCTCCACCTGTAATCAATATCGCCTGACCTTTAGTAGCTTCATCACCCCGCAGTGTCACCCCTGGTTTAAGTAAAAGCGGGAAGGTTTCACCACTTTCTTGGTTATAGTTACCAGGTGCTAATTGAATAACTGCACCTGCTTGGGCTTGACTGAGAGCAAAACTTATGCTTTTGTAGGGTGCTGCCGAGGTGGCACCAGCACCAGCCCTATCTGCACCAGTTGCTGGATTAACGTAAATCGCTGCGGCAGTTGCAGGAGCTTGCGCTGTGCGAGTTGGGGCGATATTTTCTGGATGAGTCGCACCAGCATTAACCTGACCAGGTAGTAGTAGTGAACTACTAGAAACAACAAGCATTGCCGTGAGTCCGGCTCCCACGCGCAAAGAATATCTGAGATGATTGCTAGAAAGAAGGCGAAAATTTTTCGCAAGAGAAATGTGAGAACCCCGATATTTCATTTTTTGAGTCTGTGATGTGCTGAATTACGGTATGTCGAACAAGGTTAAAGATAACAGCGTTGTAGCTGCTCTAAAACCCATGCAAAACTATACTGGATGATTAGCACTGATTCAGCTAAATTCCTTAGAGAGGTTACAGAACTTATACATTAGTTATATTGTGTTATTCAGAAAATTTTCTTAGGGGCACTATGAGGATGAGGCGATTTTTTAGTATTCCCTAAAGCTAGATGCTGCAACTAATTCTGCTGGAATATCATCGCAGAAAAAAGCAAACCTATTGGAAATCGAGAGAAATGCATTTTAATTTTTTATGGCTGCATCGCATCTTAGTTTTAGTAGGCATTATCTGTCTTCTGTTTTTGTCCACTCCTGCCTTTGCGGCAGAACGAGTAGTCCTGAAGTATGGTATTTTCCGTGAATCACTTTCTGTAGAGGAAATATCCACCTTTGCCGAAACAGGTGAACTCTCACCTTTACTAAAAGTGAATTTAGCTTTGGCGCGACAAGACCCCAAAGCCATTCGTCAGTATTTAACACAGCCAGTGAAGGTAAACGCTGTATTTTTAGATAGAGCGCTAAATAGCCAGATTGGTAATATTATTTTGGATCGAGTTAGTCAAGTTATTTCTACACCGTCTCAAAGAGCAAATCGGCAAGCTTTACGAGCCGCTTTGGTACTTTCTGCGAATCAAGACGGGCAAGTGTCGCTGATTGAAATTATTAAGAATTATCCCACAAATGAAGTGGAAGTTGATGGCGATCGCTTGCAGGGTGCATACCGTCAACTCCGTCGTTTGCAAACAAACTTACAAGATTTGTTTGGTCTTTAGTAAGCTAAAGTTTCTAAAGTTTCTCTTAAATACCGCTGTACCTGCTGTTCCAAGCGAATTCCGTGTAATTGAGCATCCCGTTCTAGTTGCCAGCGTTGAAAACCGGAACTATTGGAGATCGCACATTTGAGACTATACCAAATTTCAGTATCATCAGAAAATTGGCGATCGCTAGAAGCTGGAATTTGAGCCATAGTTCCTCATTCCTTTGTTTTTCTTCAACGGTAACTGGGTATTGGCAATGGGGCATTGGGGAGCCACTGCGGTCTTGGGGTCTCCCCAAGTGGAGCAAGTGGCGTCATTGATTATTAGTTATTCTCCTCTGCACCCCTGCATCTTCTGATACTTATTTGTAGCCCTTTAAAGTTAAATAATATACTTTACGGCCTGCTACGAATCTGTATTTATCTTAAACAAGGATTGTAATAATCGAGGCACGATTTGATTAACTCGCACCCCTAAAATTGTGAAATCTTGCTTAATCTTTTCTAAAGATAATGGTTCTATGCCAGCAAATTCTGTGTCATTAGTCACCAAAACTCGCATTACACTCACAGGTACTTGTAAAAATAGATTGCCACCCAAAAATGCTAATCCCGCCAGCACTAATGCAACACTGCGCCATTGTGGGAGAAATTTAGCTGAATCTGCTACTAATGGGGCAATTTGGTAAAGATACCACAGTATCCAAACCGACAAGGCTGCTGCCACCAATGCCAGGATACGATTTACCTTTGTATTAATTAAACAGAGAATTTTTCGCTGCCGCTCAGTCAGATTTTCTGGTTTTTGGGCTATTCCTAAAAGAGCAAATATATAAAAAGGGCGACGCAACTGCATCCATAGCAGGGGGAGAACACCAATGGCGCCAACTAACAATAGCTCCATCCAGACCGGTAAAAATGGCTCGCCTACAGACAAAAACAATAAGCAGAGTACTAAAAAAACAGGCAACGTCGCTAATCCAGCGACGTGAATCCACAAAATAGGTTCAGAGCGAAATGAATGCATATTATAAAAAGTTGTGAGTTAAGAGTTAGGAGTTAGGAATTAGCAGTCTTTAACTCCTAACTCCTAATTTATCACTCCTAACTTCTAACCATTTTACCCTCAACACTATCTCGTTAAGGTGAGAGTGCGGCGCTTCGTAACCATTTGATAGGCTTCGATGATGTCACCTTCAACCCAATCATTGAATTTATCGATGCCGACACCGCATTCATAACCCGCGTTGACTTCACGGCTATCTTCTTTCATCCGTTTTAGGGAGTCAAGAACGCCTTCATAGATCACCTTACCGCCGCGTCGCACCCTGACTTTACAGTTGCGAACTAGCTTGCCAGATTGAACGTAGCAACCGGCAACAGCACCGCGACCGACTGGGAAGACGGCACGGACTTCGGTTTGACCCAAGGGTTCTTCCACCAACTCTGGTTCCAAAAGACCTTCCAAGGCATCTTGGATATCTTCTAGGAGTTTGTAGATTACGTTGTATTCACGAACATCTACACCCGCTTCATCGGCAGCTTGTCTGGCACCACTAGCGAAGGTGGTATTGAAGCCAATAATTACAGCGTTACTGGCAGCTGCTAAGTCGATATCTGTCTCGGTGATTTCCCCAGCAGTAGCCAACAGCATCCGAATTTGGACTTCGTTTTGCGGGATTTGCTTGAGCGCTCCCACAATGGCTTCTACCGAACCTTGTACGTCTCCCTTCAAGATCAAGTTGAGTTCTTTCAACTCGCCTTCTTGTGCTTGAGCCGACAAGGTTGTAAGAGTAACACGACCCTGTAACAAACGGGATAGGCGTTGTCTGTCGGCGCGATCGCTTGCTAGCGCTCTGGCTTCTTTCTCGTTTTGGAAGACCTCAAACTCGTCGCCGGCTGCCGGCACATCACTTAAACCTAGTACCTCGACAGCAAAGGAAGGAGAAGCAATGTCTACTCTCTTGCCTCTGTCATCTACCATCGCCCGGACTTTACCGAAGGCCGAGCCAGCTACTAAGATATCTCCCACATGCAGGGTACCATTCTGAATTAGCAGGGTAGCAACTGCTCCTTTAGCTTTATCCAGATGTGCTTCAATGACAGTTCCTTTGGCGGTACGATCTGGGTTGGCAGATAGTTCTGCAACCTCTGCTACTAAGAGAATCATCTCTAAGAGCGTATCCAGATTTTCACCTCTGATGGCGCTCACGGGAACCATGATTGTCTCACCGCCCCAGTCTTCTGATGTCAGACCATACTGAGTGAGTTCTTGTTTAACGCGTTCTGGCTGTGCCCCTTCTTTGTCAATTTTGTTAATTGCAACAACAATTGGCACTCCAGCAGCTTGGGCGTGGCTAATGGCTTCAATGGTTTGGGGACGGACACCATCATCAGCAGCGACTACTAAGACGGCAATATCTGTTACCCGCGCTCCTCGTGCCCGCATAGCTGTAAAGGCTTCGTGACCAGGAGTATCCAGGAAGACTATCTGCTGTGGTTTCCCCTCATGTTCGACATCCACATGGTATGCACCGATGTGTTGAGTGATCCCGCCAGCTTCGCCAGCAGCCACTTTGGTTTTGCGGATTGAGTCGAGCAGGGTTGTTTTACCGTGGTCTACGTGACCCATGATTGTCACCACAGGCGGACGGCGGTGGAGATATTCTTGGTCTTCTGCACCGACCATTTCCGTAATTTTTCGAGCTTCTGCTTCTCGTTCGGCGGTTTCGACTTCTATTTCTAGTTCTTTTCCTACCAGGGTAATTGTGGGAATATCCAGATTTTGAGTGATACTCACCGCCATACCTTTAAGGAACAGGATTTTCACAATCTCTGTATCGGGAACGGCTAAAACGTCAGCCAGTTCTTGCACAGTCAACGGCCCTGTGATCGTCACTTTTTCGGGGCGATCGCGCTTTGTCTCGGCTTCTTGGCGACGGTTTTGGTGATTGTCGCGCCCAGAACCAGACTTGGAACCAGACCTGGAACCAGACTTTCTGGCTCTTGCAGTTGGGGCGCTAGCAAGGGTTGCACCTGGTATCTGTACAGGTCGAGTCGCTTTCGGTTTGGGAGGACGAGCGATAGAAAGGCTGACTTGGACTGTGGCTGGTGAGTCGATATCGTCATCATCTAGCAAATCTTCTTCAAACTCATCATCAAGTATGGGTTTGATTCGCTTACCTTTGACGCCAGCTTTTGCCTTCTCTTTAACCTCGTCAATTATTTCCTCTTCTACCCACTTTTTGCCGCCTTTGGTCGGTCGAGGCGGACTTGGGCGTTTTAAATCAAGGAGATCCGGTGTGACTGGTTCATCACCCAATCCTTGAGATTTGCCCGCTATGCCTGACATCTGTCTGGGTGGAGTAGCGATCGGCATTGCGGCTGCTACTGCTTCACCTGGACGTGCCGGTCTGGGTCTTTGTCCCTCTCCCAGTTGTGATGGTGCAGATGGTCTATTACCTCTCTGCTCTGGTCTGCTGGGTGCAGGGGTAGGACGACTTGTCCTTTGTGGCGCACTTGGTGGAGACTGGTCTGTTGGCAGTTTAGCGACTCTCGGCTTAATTTGTTCGCGATCGCCTTCCGCGGGACGTAGCCGTTGGTCGCGTTTGAGGATCGGTTTATCTGCCTGAGATACTGGCGGCTCATCTACCACCTGGGCTTCTTCTGCCGCAGGTCTGGCTGGAGGAGCAACTAGTTGTGGTTTAATCGGTTTTTCCGATTTCGGTCTGGGCGGAACTATTTTTTCCGGTTTTTGGGATGCTATTTTTTCCGGTGCCGGATTTGGATTAGGCGTTTGTTCCAAGTCAGCGATCGAGGGTTGCTCTTGAGTCTCAGATTGAGTCCGGGGCACAGGTCGAGTTGGTGCTGCCGGTTTTTGGGGTGAGACTGGTGTAGCGAAAGGCCGTGGAGGAGAGGGAGGATTAGCTTCAGACAAGGCAGCTTGGGTATTGTTAGCAAGTGACGCCTCTGGGGCGTTGGGAGTAGTATTTCTCAATATTTTGGGTTTACGTATTTCCAAAATTTGCTGTTTGTGGGGTGCAGCAGGTCGCGAAGGTCCGCCGTTGGGTGGTGAATTTGGCTTATGGCTGGTTGTACCTAGTTCCTTTTTGGCTGACACACTCGTAGCTGCAAGCTTTTCTGCTGCCGCCCGGATGTTTTCTGCCTCGGATTCTGAAATCGTGCTGCTATGGCTTTTGACCGCAATATCGAGCTGGTCGCAAATTGCTAGTAGCTCTTTGTTATCCAAATTCAATTCCTTTGATAATTCATAAATTCTAACTTTGCCGTTGGTCATCCACTCTTCCCCTTTAATTTACAGTTTTAGCGGATGGTTGCCTGGTTTGCGACATCTCCATCCTTGGACTACTGTTTTTAGACTGCCGTTCAGTTTTTGCCGGTGCCTCCAATCAGGAAAGAGAGATGTTTCGGTTTAATAATGGCATCCCCACCAGGAATGATGGTTGAGGGATACCCATAAAAATTTCTTAAATAAAAGATTTTTATAGGAACCCTTGACGCCGAACTGCGCCTGAGCGCTACCAGGTTGCCATTTTGTAGTTTCTTGTTTTGTTGATTCTGATTCCACAACACAATCGATTACATCTTGTTCTGGGAATATTGCCTCGCCCCTCGTTATTCGAGAGCCTAATGCCTTTTACACCCATTTACTATTTTGGCACTAACCTTAACGTTCAACAGGGAGTTTGATGAAAGCACTACTTCGGCTTTCGACACAATTCCTCTAATGATTACGTCACAAAGTTGTTCCAACTAAATTTGGTTTTGGGTATTACTGCGGGCTAGACGTTGCGACAAGCTTTGGTACAGTGCTTCTGGCACTGATGCATGTAGCGATCGCCCTAGTCGATTTTTTTTTTGAGCCGCTTGTAAGCAACTCGTTTCTGGACAAATATAGGCAGAACGCCCCATGCCCTGATCTAATTGTACCTTTCCCGATGGAAAGACGCGGACAATCCGCCAAAACTGATCTTTTGAGCTTACTTTCCGGCAGCTAATACAGCGCCGATAATTTGGTTTCATCGGTTCTTTGCGATCTCAGTCTAGGATAATGGAAGTAAAAATAAGTTTATTATGACTATTTTTTACTTATACCAAGTAGCTTTTGAGACTGAGACTACAATCTTACACTATCAAAACTTTACAAAATTAATCAATTATTCATCATCGTTATTGTCAAAACTATCTTCCTCTTCTAGTTCGTTCTGATTTTCATCCTCGAATTCTTCTTCAAAGTCCGAGTCGTCTTCTTCTGATTCTTCTGTTTGATATTTTGTTCTGACGGCTGCAAACTTGGTATCCTCTGCTGCATAGTCATACTTAGCTTTGTCTTTAATGTCTATTTTCCAACCAGTCAGACGGGCTGCCAAACGGACGTTTTGTCCTTCTTTCCCAATAGCCAAACTCAATTGATCTTCAGCTACAAGTACGTGAGTTTGCCGTGATTCTGGGTCCATCAAGCGTACTTCATCTACCCGTGCTGGACTTAAGGCATTAGCAATGTATGTTGCTGGGTCTGGCGACCAGCGAATTACATCTATTTTTTCACCGCGTAATTCGTTGACTACCACTTGAATTCGCGATCCCCTAGCTCCAATACAAGCGCCTACTGGGTCTACATCGCGATCGAGAGTATCTACTGCTATTTTAGTTCGGGGGCCGACATAACGGGAAGGGGGGTTTGCCTCCCTAGCTACAGCAACAATCCGTACAACTTCATCTTCAATTTCTGGGACTTCGTTGGCGAAAAGATAAACTACCAAACCAGCATCAGCACGAGACACAAGCAACTGTGGCCCTCGTTGCTGACCTTGGGAGACTTTTTTGAGATATACCTTGAAGGTGGCATTTGCCCGATAATTATCGTTGGGCAACTGTTCCCGCTTTGGTAATTCGGCTTCTACTTCTGGCTGACCAAAGCCGCTGCTAACTGCTAGAACCACTGATTGCCGTTCAAACCGCAGGACTCTTGCTTGGAGAACAGTTCCTTCTAAATCTTGGAACTCTTCTTGCACCATCTGGCGCTGTTGATCGCGTAATTTTTGCGCCAATACTTGCTTAGTTTGCATCGCCGCCATCCGACCAAATTCTCCTTGGTCGGGGGTAACATCCAGCACTACAGAGTCCCCTAACTGCGCTTCGGGAGCGACTTGTTGAACTTCGTCTAGAGAAATTTGATGATCTGTATTATCTACTTCTTCAACAATGGTTTTGGTAGAAAGAACGCGAAATCCTTCTCCTTCAATATCGAGTTCTACTTCAAAATTTTCAAAATAATCTTCGTCAAACTGTTTGCGCTCTAAATTTTGGGCGCGGCGATAACGTTCATAGCCTTTGAGTAGTGCTTCTCTTATAGCTGATTGAACCGCAAGCCTGGGTAAATTCCGTTCGCGACTTATACTTTCAATTAATTCTTTTAATCCAGATAAAGTAACCATTGACATAAGCAATCTCCTTTAAAAATTAGGGACTGGGGACTGGGTGTTGGGCATTGGGCATTGGGCATTGGGCATTGGGAAGAGGACAAGAGGACAAGAGGACAAGGAGAATTGGGGACAAGGGAAAAAAACTTGTTGCAAGTTCTCACCTCTTGTCACCTTGTCACCTTGTCACCCTTGCTCCTCTGCTCCTCTGCTCCTCTGCTCCTCTACCCCTCCAATCCCTAGTCCCTAGCTTCTAGCCTTAGTAACTTGTTTATTGGCGCTCCTCTAACTGCACCTTAGTAATTAGAGAGCGGGGAATTTCGACTACACGACCTTTTTGATTTAAATAAAGTGTTGTCTCATCCCGACGAATCAACTGACCAATCCACTCTTGTTGTCCGTCGTAGGGGGGCGTTGTGGAGACAATAACAGGAAATCCTTTAAAGGAAATAAACTCCCTGTCTGTTACCAATTGCCGCGAAATACCGGGACTAGACACTTCCAAGACGTATGTATCTGGAACGATTTCCGCAGCATCTAAGGAGGCTTCTAAAGCACGGCTCATCCTCTCACAATCGTTCAACCCAGTGTCTTGCTCTGGATTGCGAATGTCTACCCGCAACACTGGTGGACTTTGGTTGGTGTGAAAAACCACGCCAACCACTTCCAATCCCAGTTCTTCTGCCACTGGTGTCGCCAAATCAATAATTTGTGGAACTAAAGGATGAGCCATGAGAGAATTCAATAAAAAAAGTGGGCATCGACCCACTTCCTGCGATAGGTATATCTTCCAAGAAGTCTTGTGACGAACCAAGTTATGATTCGCCTAATTCGAGTTTAGCGCATTTCTTTTATAGTCGTGTATTGGGCATGGGGCATGGGGCATTGGACATTGGTTATTCTTCTTGTCCTCTCATCTCCCCTGCTCCCCTGCCCCTCTGCTCTCCCTACCCTTCTCGTATTTTGGGGAGAATAGCGCCTTTATCTACTACCACCGGAACTGATACTTGTGTTCTTAGCTGCCGGGTTTGCTCGATAATTTGGTCTATGTCTTCTTGGGATAAACGCTGGACGTAGTTGAGTTTGATTTCCTCTAAGAAGTCAAAAAGTAAACTTTGAATTTCTGAGAGTACATGTTTTTCCTTGATTTGAGATCCTAAGACCTGGGTGAAGCTTTCTACTAGCTGACTGGTGAGTTGTGCTCCTACAGGGTCTTCAACAGCGCTAACTAAAGTTTTGTAAAGATTAGTTGTGATTTGAGTCGCCAGTTGTTCGCTTAACTGGGTTTGAGCCTGTGCCACGCCAGGGAGATTCTGGAGGTTGCGGTAGACGGGGACTTGATGGAAGACGGTTTCGATGTTGTGGCGCAGAATGGCAACGATCGCAGGTTGGATATCAGGTAGCACTTGGTAGACAATTGTTTTTACCAAAAGACCTGCGATCGCTTCCACTTCATTCACATTATTAATATCTATGTAGGGACGTAAATTTTCTTGTTGCGAGAGCCAGCTTGTCAATTCACCCCGCTGAATTGAACCCTGAACCTGATTAATCACTCTCACCACAACAATTTCTGTGAGTTCTTCAGCAAAATTGGCGACAATCCCCTGATTAATTTGCTTTCGCACTGGATGCAGATTCAATAACTGAGCTCGATCGAGGCGAATTAATACAGGTATAATTCGCAACCCTCGCCAAAAGGGTATTAGTAAAAATAAATCGTACCAACGCCACAATAGTGCTTCTAACCAGCTAAAACCAGGATGTTGGCGTCTGAGCAAGAAAGTGCGCCCCAGCAATTCTACGCCAAATAAAATCACAAAAGGTAAGTCAATAATCCAGAATTTATCAATAAAATCGCCATTTTCCCCGATTTGGCGGTAGTAGTTACTGGCGATCAAAGGGCGGATGCTTTTGTTGAAAAAATTAATTTCTTTATCCCAGCTATTTTGTGATAGGTGCGGCTGACTCCAAAAAGTAGCGAAGGACTGTTTTGCAGATTCTTTGCGGATGTGCGATCGCATCCTTTGTTTGATTTTCTCCAGAGTCCCACTCTTATTAGCTCCCGCAAACGGGTTACTGTCAATCATCTCGCTACTAAGACGACTTATTTGTATTAGCCTGTTATTTACCTGAGGCGACTGTAACCCAGTTTGCCTAACTTGTTCCTCTAATGCGTCTACTGTTTCTAGATAACTTTTTGTGTCTCGATGACTTTCAATACCTTTGATTGGGTCATAAATATTAGTAATTTGGGGAAGTTTTCGCAAGTAGAAATCTCGCCAAGGTACATAACTTAAATCAAACAACACTAAACCTAAATTTACTGCGGCAGCAATTGCCATAAATCTTTCAACCCAAAGATTACGCTGCTTAGAAGATTTTATATTTTTCATTTTTTGTAATATATGATACTTGTTGAGGTCCACAGGTAAAGAGACTGCTTTTCACCTTCAGCTGACGCTCAATGCACAGATGTGATTTTCTAACGCAGTTTAGGGTTAAAAGGGTATATTCGCTTCAAATGATAACCGCTATATCTTTACTTATACAAGATACTTCTTTTGATGGATGACAGAAGTTATTGTTTAAATATCTAGCTAAATTTAACAAAAAAAAATCACAATTTGTTCAAAATTCATTAAATAATCGTGAAAAAAGTTATTAAACAAACTTAAAATGCAGCTGTTAACGTTTACGATCCTGCTGATTTGACCCAAAGGAGTTTTTAAGTATGTGGTGTGGGTTTGGAAAATCAAGCGCAACCTTTGCTGTTACTTGCCTGATGACTGCTAGTTTGGTAATTACAGACACAGGTTTTGCAGCCCCTCAAAGAAGTTATACACCCCAGCAATTCCGTGAAGTATTGCGGGGATTAGGCTATAACGTCAAGGTAACAAATACCGCTTTGACAGACGAGGAAACTAAAAAGGCAATTCGAGAATTTCAGACTGGTTATAAGCTAAAACCAGTTGATGGCATCGCAGGGCCAAAAACCCAAGATTTTGCTGCTAACATCGTTCAAATTCTACACAGAAATTTGAATGCAGTGGTGAAGCCAAATCCTCCTCTGCCGCGCGATCGTTTTTATGGTTCTCGCACGGAAGAAGTGGTGAAGGAGTATCAGAAGAAATATCAGTTGCAAGAAACTGGAATTGCTAACTTAGCACTCCGCCAAAAGCTGAATGAAGAAGCAAAGACACTCTTCAGCCAGCCGACAACTAAACCGACAGCGACACCGACAGCGACACCGAGAGCAACACCGAGAGCAACACCGAGAGCAACACCGAGAGCGACACCGACAGCTACGCCGACAGCTACGCCAACAGCGACACCGACAGCTACGCCAACAGCGACACCGACAGCTACGCCAACAGCTACACCAACAGCTACACCAACAGCTACACCAACAGCTACACCAACAGCTACACCAACAGCTACACCCTAGTTGCCAAAAAAACTCCTACCCCAAATCCGCTCAAGCGATCTGATTTGGTTCTTCTAAGGGTCTGCCCTTGGGTGTAGGTAGAATTGGACGGCGGTCATTGTAAGGCATAGGAATGTACTGCACGCTGGGTCGTCCTCCTTGTGGCTGTGGGTACATATCCATGAGATTATAAATAGAATGGGGCAGTCCGACGGTTACGGGCAGCCCCATTTCTGTTGCTTCTTCAATAGTGATGGGATAGTCATGGGTGACGCGCCCAGTTGTCAAGGCTTCGATAATCGGTTCGATATTTTCTGGCAGAACTTTTTGTTTAGGTACACTGTCTTTTAGCAAAGTTCGTACAAACCGCTGTACCTGCTGTATTGCTTTGCGTGATAGGTCAGCCATAATTAGGGTTTGGTCATCAATCTCACCGATGGGTTTATCTTCAACCACTTTCAGAATACTGGCTGCGGGGTAATTACCCAGTTGGGGATCGACTGGACCCAAGACAGCGTTAGCATCCATAATAATTTCATCAGAGGCGAGGGCAAGCATTGTACCGCCACTCATAGCATAGTGAGGTACAAAAACTGTGACTTTTGCTTGGTGGCGAATTAACGCTCTGGCGATTTGTTCCGTAGCTAAAACCAAACCGCCAGGAGTGTGCAAAATTAAGTCAATTGCTACATCTGGCGGTGTGAGGCGAATTGCTCGCAATATTTGTTCTGAGTCTTCAATAGTAATGTAGCGAGATATAGGAATTCCCAAAAAGCTAATGGACTCTTGACGGTGAATTAGTAAAATCACCCGACTTTTGCGTTCCTGTTGGAATTCTTGTAAAGCACGCAAGCGCCGATATTCTATTTGACGTTTTTGCCAAAGGGGTTGCAAAGAAGTCAGAAGGAGGAAAATCCAGAATAAATCACCAATACCAAAGCCCATATAATTTATTTTTGTTCAAAAATAACGGTTGCCGTCATTATTGTCACAAATTTGGGGCGATCGCAGTTCTATCTGTAGATTTATAGAAAAATTACGAATTATTTACTACCCCTTCGCCAAATTTTAATAGTGTCGTCATCACTACCGCTAACTAGGGTTTGGCCATCGGGACTGAAGGCGACACATCTAACATAGTTGGAATGCCCTGTAAGTGTGCTGATTTCTCTGCCACTGTGTATGTGCCACAGTTTGATAGTGTTGTCCCAACTGCCACTAGCGAGAAATTGTCCATCCTGGCTAAAGGCGACTGACCAAACTGAATCAGAATGACCTATGAGAGTACGAATTTCTTTGCCTGTATTTATATGCCAGAGTTTAATCGTGTTGTCACCACTGCCACTGGCGATAATTTCCCCATTTTTGCTGAAGGCGATACAGTTGACAAAGAAAGAATGGCCTGTGAATGTGTAAATGTTCTTGCCCGTGTATACTTGCCACAATTTAATAGTGTAATCATTACTGCCACTAGCCACCAGTTGTCTATCCTGGCTATTGGTTGTAAACGTTCTCGGAGAGTAGGCGACTGACGAAACTGGGTCGGAATGACCTGTGAAAGTTTGGATTTCTATGCCTGTGTTTACCTGCCACAGTTTGATTGTGCAGTCAGCGCTGCCACTAGCCAAAAACTTGCCATCTGGACTAAAAATAACGGAATTTACCCAATTAGCATGACCAGTGAGAGTACGAATTTCTTTACCCGTGTTCACATCCCACAATTTGATTGTATTATCCCAACTCCCGCTAGCTAAGATTCCCCGATTTAGGTCTGCAACTCCCGCAGATTTGCCGGATTCGCCTTGATAAGAAAGGTTTGAAGAGATTGGGATTGGGCTAAAGGCGACCGAATGAACCATACTGGAATGACTAGAAGGCCAACGACCCAGTTGACGCACTAGCTTGCCAGTACTCACTTGCCAAAGTTTGATGGTCTTGTCATTACTGCCACTAGCAATAAATTGTCCGTCTGGGCTAATGGCGATCGCATGAACCATACTAGAATGACCTTTGAGGGTCTGTACGCATTTCCAGTTCTGCCGATCTAATACAACAGGTACAGGTAGTTGCAGCTTAGGGGTTATCACTAAATTAGATGAGCTTTTTGTTACATACTCCCCTGTCTCAGGGCCTAATAAATCCAACCACTCTTGCACAGACTGGGGACGATACGTTGACTCCAGATCCATGCCGCACATAATAGCTTGATTTACCCTATTGGTGATGTTGGGATTAAAATATTGTGGTGGTTCTAAATTAATATTGTGACGTCTATCATCTGCACTAGTCGGTACAACTGCGGTAAGCAAATTATACAAAGTAGCGGCTAGGGCGTAAATATCAATATATTCTCCTCGCGGCGCTTCTGATTCATACTGTTCAGGTGGGGCAAAACCAGGAGTACGATACACTGTATGCCTTTGGATCGTATTAGGAATAAATTCTCTAGCGATGCCAAAGTCTATCAGCACTGCTTCTAATTTATCAATGCGGATCATGATGTTGCGTGGTTTGAGATCCCGATGCAACAGTCCTTTAGAATGGATTAAGGTCAAAGCATCGCCAATTTGCCGGATGTAAAGTAGTGCTTCTGCCTCTGATAACACTCCTATTCGCCTCAAGCGCTGTGCTAAGTCTTCCCCTTCGATGTAATCCATCACCATGCAGGGCAAATTTCCCTCATCGAAGATGGTTTCTATCTGTACTATATGAGGATGGTGGCACACAGCCAGCCGAACTGCTTCATCACGAAAGTCTTGCCGTAACTTGTTTCGGTGGAGTATCCAGGCGGGGTGATTCAGGATTTCTTCTTTGAGGGTTTTAATCACTCGCTGTTGATTTCGTTGATTTCTGGCAAGATAAGTAATGCCAATTCCGCCTTCACCTAGTTGGCTTTCAATAATGTAGCGTCCCCCGAATAAAGACTTTCCTGCATTCCACACCATTAGTAATATTTGACAATTGCTGGTATTTATTTTGGCACGGTATTCAGTTCAGCCAACACGAATTTTTGGGAATTCCATTTGAATTGCTGTTGTAGCTTTTTAGAACTTACTTACTTAGATAACATTTTCATTAACCTCAATAATTACTAATAGTATAAAGTTTGGATATACCCTCATAGTTTTGGCTAAACTATGCCTTTATACGAAAAAATGAAAGTTGATTGCTCATGTTACAGTAAACAGTAACTTTAGACATATTTGTTCATAATAATTTGACTTGTAGGTAATCTAAAATTATGCTAAAGAATCTCAATTTGAAACAAAAATTTACAATTCTGCTACTGGTAATTTTGACATTTGGTCTGAGCTTGAGTGGATTTACTCTTTCTTCTCTACTGAGGGAGAATGCTAAACAAGATATTAGCTCCACTGGTCTCATGCTCATCCAAACAATGAGTTCTGTTCGTAAATACACCAGTACTCAAGTGAATCCAGAGCTAGTTGATAAATTGGCTACTGAATTTTTGCCACAAACCGTTCCTGGATACTCAGCACGAGAAGTGTTTGAAATTTTACGGAAAACAACAGACTACCGTGATTTCTTTTATAAAGAAGCAACTCTCAATCCCACAAATCTTCGGGATAAGGCTGACGGTTTTGAGACGGAAATTGTAGAACAGTTCAGAAATAAATCAGACCTTAAAGAAGTTAGTGGATTTCGCTCAATTCCTGGTGGGGATATCTTTTATATTGCTCGTCCCTTAGCAGTGTCTGAACAAAGCTGTCTGGCCTGTCATAGCGTACCTGAAGCTGCACCTCAAAGTATGATTAGTCTTTATGGTGCTGCTAATGGATTTGGGTGGAAACTTAATGAAATTGTTGGCGCTCAGATTATATCAGTACCCGCCAAGAATGTCATTAATAAAGCAAATCAGTCTTCTTTACTAATTATCTTGATTGTATCAGCTATATTTATAGCGACTATCCTATTAGTCAACTTGTTCTTGAATCGACAAGTTGTGAAGCCTCTCAAACGCATGACTCGCATAGCCGAAGAAGTTAGTACGGGACATATGGAAGTTGAATTTGAGCAGATGTCTAATGATGAAATCGGTAATTTAGCTAGAGCCTTTAAACGGATGCAGTTAAGTTTAGAAATGGCGATGAAAAGAATCAAACGTACTCAAGGAGGTACAGGCGATTACAATAATTTCTAATGACGTTCTCTCTAAGAGACTTAAAAGCGTAGCTTGCTTCTCTGTAAGGGTACGCAAACTCGCTTTGCGGGACACTAACTTAATTAAGCTCTGTACAAGACGTTGCGTGTAACTTGCTTCCCTCATAGAAGTATACAGAATCGCTTTGCAGGATGTTAACGTAATTAATTTTTGTTTCTAGGATATTTAAACCTACTAAAAAAGTTTGCTAATTTTATTAGCTTTGTTGACTTAAACCCATAGAATTAGTTAAAAGATTAAAAATTATTCCTCAATCCGTGATGTCTAAATCTCTATGAAAATAAGCTTTTTTTAAATTCAAAAGCTGCTTGAAAATTAGGAATCTCCTTAGTTACAAGTTCAATAAATTGGTCCGCTGAAATATAAGGATTGTGGGCTAGTATTTCTTCTATAATCAGATTTGCCATTGGGCCGATGTGGTAGGCTAATTCTTGCTGACAATGTTTGATAAATGCTGGTTGGAGTGAAGATTGTTGTTCAATTCTTTGCCCAGTTTGTGGACTAGTGGGTGAATTAAAAATTGTTTCTTCAGGTTGGTTATATGACTGCGATAAAGCCGACATAGCCTGAAATTCAGGGTTAAATACCGTAGCCGGTAAATCATCAACCATGATTGCAGAAAACATTGCTATTTCTGGTTCTCGAATACGCTCTAAATCTCGAAGAACTTCGCTGGCTGTTTGGTATCGCTTGTTAGGCCTATCTTCCAACATACAATCAAGTACTTGAGCAAACCCATCAGTAACATAGGTATAATCACGCCAGTTCCATTCAAGTGAGTATTGATCCATTAGTAAAGATGGATCTCTAGCTGTGAGTAATACAATAGCAGTTACACCTAAAGCATAAAGGTCACTAGAGGGTGAACATAAACCCAAACTAATCTGTTCGCGGGGAGCATATCCAACTTTGCCTACAAGGGACATTTTGCCAACAAATGTTACCTGGTGGTTGGAACTTCTCGCCTCGTTAATATCAGCAATTTGCTTGCCTACCCCGAAGTCAATCAGCACTGGCAGATCCTTGCCATCAGGTAACATGATGTTGTCTGGAGAAATATCTCGATGGATGATGTTGTGCTGGTGAACATATTCCAAAACAGGCAGCAGATTCTTTAGCCACTGTATAACTTCGTCTTCTGAAAAATTTCTTCCTTGACGTTGAAGTTCTCCTAGCAGTCTTGAATATGTTTTACCGTCAACATACTCTTGTACTAGGAATAGCCGACCATCTCCTTCAAAGCAAGCCAAAAACTTGGGAATTTGAGGATGTTGCAATTGATGAAGAATTTTCGCCTCTCTTTTAAATAAGTTACGATATTGTTCTAGTCCACTTTCGCCTGTGCCAATGGGTGCAAATTCTTTGAGAACACAGGCTTCATTAAACCGACGAGTGTCAAATGCTAAGTAAGTTCGTCCCAATCCTCCCTGTCCTAGAAGTTTTTGGATAATATAGCGGTTATCGATTAGAGTTCCAGCAGCTATTTCTGGTCTTGTCATAGGGGACTGTGACATCATCATCGCACTCCTAGCGATTTTGTTATTGATAAATTATCTAATTTGCTGAAAGTCAGAAACTCTAGCAGATAAAGGCTGATAACATCCTTTAAATTGAGGTTAGCACCACTATCAAGCCAAGGAAATACACTTTTCTACAATTTTCTGATGGTCTTGTGTTACCAAATAGACAATTTTAACCTGAGTAATTCGATCGTACTACTAATACTTAAGTATTTTAGCCACCGCAACATAATCTGTGTCTGCGGTAATATCTGCAAATGTTCAGGGTATCACTTTTGAGATTTGCTGCTGAACCTTATTTTCCGCATAGTTACCCAATTGAAACTGGGTTGAGGAACAGTAAGGATATAGCGTGACATCATGGTTTTTCATAAAAAATGAGGTTGCTATAGACTTGCTGAAAGAAATATTATATGTATTTCAAGTGCTAAATATGCGATCGCTCTCAAAAATTAATCTTTCTGAGAAACTATATCATTATTCAGATAGCGGCTTCGGCATCGGCGATCGCAGTTTTCAGTACAGATGATTCCTCAAAAGCAGAAAATTATGCTGCGTATCACAAAAGACTTGTGAAGCTATAATAATTCATCTAGTTCATCAGGATTCACGCCTAACTGACGCAAACGTTCTGCTAATTGTTCTACTTTTCGTTTGGCTTGAGCAGCTTCTTGTTCTGCAATCATAGCTCGTTCAGTTGCAGCAGCAGCTTCCTCTGTGGGTGCAAGAATTAATTCTCCTGTCAAAGTGAACCACCTTAACCACAACCTTTCAATATCTCGAAATGAACCTTGCCATAAGCCTAAACTCAAATCTATCTCTGGCATTAATAGGTATCCATCGGTCAAATTCATCGGTTCATAGTGACCGCCGACCAACTGAAAAGCCCGAAGTTCATTAGTATAGCGACTGAAAACAACATAGTAGGGAATCCGCAAAATTCGTTCATAAACTTCCCATTTGCTAGGAGGTTTATCTACTGCACCTTCTCTTCTTGTGCCTAAATCTTCGTCTTCCGTACCTGGAGATAATAACTCAATAACTACAAAGGGATTTGCTGGTTCTTGCCAAGTGACATAACTTAACCGTAAATCTTGCCCTTTGTATAACTTTTCTACACCTACTGCACCAAACCAATCGGGGCGTTTATACCACAAAGGATGCTGTAAATCATAGTAGAGATTAAGGTCAGCCGCACTGTAAACTAGTTCAGGATTCCAGTTAATGGGCTGAAAAGTTAGGTATAAAAGTAAGGGTTGTAAAAAGTGAAAATCGTCTGGCAAGCCTGGTTCCTCTGGGTTGTCACTTGGTAAATCATACATCGTTGGCAGAGTTTCCCAAGGAGGAAGTGGGGGATCAGATTGAGGAATATAGTGGCGAGAAGAAGTCATATTTTTTATTCTTTAATAGAAGACCATATTTGCTGGATGCATTGATCCACTTTTTCCCAATCATTTGGTTGTAAAACTCCTAATTGACGGTCTAATAGATGCTTTTCTACTGTGTTTATCTTATGCAATCTAACTACCGACGAACGCATTAAACCTGCTTGCTGCAATTCTATAATTTCAAAATCAAAAACCGTTTGAGTTTTTTGACTGGTAATCCGGGCCACAATCACATCATCATTTCCTGTGTTTAAAAGTAATAACACTGGGCGAAATTTGAATGTTACTGTATCAGAAAAAGGCATTGTAATAAGTAAGATCCTTAGCTTCTCAAACAAGTCGGGATCAGTAGCTTTCAATTTTTCCTAAAAAATTTCATCACACTTCTGGTTCAATTCCTGCCGCTCGCAATTGTGCTGCTAGTCGTTGGGCGCGTTGTCGTTCTTGTTGGGCGCGTTGGCTTTCCTGTTGAGCTAACTCAGAACCCCAAGGTAAAAGGTTTTCTTGTTCGTCCCACCACCGTAACCACTTTCCTGGGCGATTTTCACGAGTACCTTGCCACACCCCAAGGTAAAGATTCATTTCTGCTATCCAGTAGAGTTGATTTTCATCAGGCCCTTGCAAAATGTATTGTTCTGTATTCTGCAAGCGATACATCTCGAAACTGCCGCTATCTGGCTCAAAGATAATATAGTTTGGTACTTTTAAGATGCGCTCGTAGAAAAACCATTTTCCTGGGGGATATGTTGCTTTGATAGAATATTCTGTTTCCTGTGTATCGGAAATAAATTCCATCACAATTACGGGAATATCACCCTGTAATTGAGGTGTGTAACTGCGTATTACTTCTTCTCTACTAACATTAATTTTGGCAATGAAAGCCCAATCAGGAGCTTTAATGACCATTTTCTTGTTTAAAGTGGCACAAATACCGTAATTAGTTGTTGTTAGGGCGTTAGCTGAAATTTTTCCGGCTAATTGTAGGCTTTCTGTAAGTGCAGCAGCTAAGGCTGGTTGGTTGATGTTATCCACTGGATCATCTGGCAGTTTGTAATCATCGGGTAGTTTTTCCCAAGTGATTTGGTAGTCTTGGGTGAGGGCTGTCATGATCGGTTTTCCTTTAGGATTGGGCATTGGGGAGCCAGCGCTGTGGGCGGGTTTCCCGACTTGAGGCGACTGGCGTCATTGGGCATTGGGAAAGAGAAGGCAGGGGTGCACAGGGGCAGAGGGGGAGAGGGGAAAAACTTACTGCAACTTCTTCCCTGCTCCCTCATCTCCCTCATCTTCCTAGTCCCCAATAGTTACTCATCTTCATCAGGTTCTAAATCGTCGGCTGTCAATTCTTGATGCGGGATGGCGGCGATAATCGCATCTATTACTTTGGCAACGGGTAAAATCTCGATATCAAGATCGGGGAATTTTTGTCCTTTAGGGACGATCGCTCTTTTAAATCCCAATTTAGCTGCTTCTTTCAACCTTAGTTCCATTTGGGAAACTGATCGCACTTGTCCACCTAACCCAACTTCACCGATTAATACTGTACCGGGATCGACGATGCGATCGCGGAAACTAGCGACAATTGCGATCGCAATTCCTAAATCTACCGCCGGTTCTTCTACATTCAACCCACCCGCCGAAGCAACGTAAGAATCTAACTTGGACATGGGAATTCCCACTCGTTTTTCTAAGACGGCAAGAATTTGCACTAAGCGGTTGTAGTCTACGCCAGTTCCAGCACGCCGAGGGGAAGGGTAGCTGGTAGGACTCACTAAAGCCTGCAATTCTACAACGATCGGGCGAGTGCCTTCACAAGCCACGACAATGGCAGTACCTGGTGCGGGATCGTCACGGTTGCCTAAAAATAGCTCTGAGGGATTGGAGACTTCTCGCAATCCATCTGTCACCATTTCAAAGATGCCGATTTCGTGAGTTGCGCCGAAACGGTTTTTGACTGTCCGTAATAACCGATGGGAAGCAAAGCGATCGCCTTCAAAATACAACACTGTATCGACTAAATGTTCTAAAACTTTTGGCCCAGCGATCGCTCCTTCTTTGGTGACGTGTCCCACAATCAGCATGGTGATATCTTCGTGCTTCGCCACTTTCATCAGTGCTGCGGTACATTCTCGTACCTGAGCCACTGAACCTGGTGCAGAAGTCAACGCCGGAAAAAACACTGTTTGGATACTATCAATTACCGCCACATTTGGTTTGAGAGAGTCTATTTCCCGTAAAATTTCTTCTAAATCTGTTTCTGGCAGTACATATAAATCTGCACCTATACTGTCAGGGTCTATAGAAATCGTAGTATCTTCTACTACTACTGTTACCTTCTCCTCGTTTACCATACTTAGGGGTTTTGATACTCCCAACCGAGAAGCTCGTAATTTTACCTGCTGTCCTGATTCTTCACCGGTTACGTAAAGGATGCGATATTTCTGTGCTAATTGATTAGATACTTGCAACAATAAAGTCGATTTACCAATCCCTGGATCGCCACCAATCAGTACCATAGAGCCAGGGACAACCCCACCGCCAAGTACTCGATCTAATTCTCCATAACCAGACTCCCAGCGAGCGATTTGGCGATCGGTAATTTGGTTAAATGTTAAGGAGGCTCGCGCTTTAGCTGGTTTAGCGTGAGATTTGCCATTGCTTTGAGTTGATTGCCAACCACTCACTCCCCCCCGACTGGGTACATCTACTGAGGATTGAATCGAAATTTGTTCTTCTAGAGAGTTGTAAGTGCCGCAAGCTGGACACTTACCAAACCATTGGGGCGATTCTGCTCCACATTCATTACAAACAAAAAAGGTTTTTGGCTTTGCCATTCTTAAATCTTATTAAATAATCTTAATATTTACTTAATTCTTGAAAAAAACTAAAAACTAATAATATGTGGTATTTAGAGCTTTTTCCAAATCAATTCATAGAATGATATCTTAATATTATGGTATTAAAAATTAATCATGTAAATTTTTAGTCAAGGAGCCTAGAGAAACTTGGAAAGCCATAAAGAAAAAATCTTGGTGGTAGACGACGAAGCCAGCATTCGCCGGATTTTGGAAACACGCCTTTCCATGATTGGCTACGATGTAGTGACCGCTGGCGACGGGGAAGAAGCTTTGGATACTTTTCGCAAAACTGAGCCTGACCTGGTAGTTTTAGATGTAATGATGCCAAAGTTAGACGGCTATGGTGTATGTCAAGAATTACGAAAAGAATCAGATGTCCCCATTATTATGCTAACAGCTTTGGGTGATGTCGCCGATCGCATCACCGGCTTAGAATTGGGTGCTGATGACTATGTAGTTAAACCATTTTCCCCCAAGGAGCTAGAAGCCCGGATTCGCTCGGTGCTGCGGCGAGTAGATAAAAACGGTGCTTCTGGAATTCCCAGTTCTGGGGTAATTCATGTCGCGAATATTAAAATCGATACGAATAAGCGACAAGTCTACAAAGGCGATGAGCGGATTCGATTGACGGGTATGGAGTTCAGCTTGTTAGAGTTGTTAGTCAGTCGCTCTGGAGAAGCTTTTTCTCGTTCGGAAATTTTGCAGGAAGTATGGGGTTATACACCAGAACGCCATGTGGATACCCGCGTAGTAGATGTGCATATATCGCGTTTGCGGGCAAAATTAGAAGACGATCCTAGCAACCCAGAATTGATTCTCACCGCGCGGGGTACTGGTTATCTTTTCCAGCGGATTATTGAACCAGGGGAAGAGTGAGGAGATGAGGTAGGGGGGCAGGGGAGCAGGGGAGCAGGGGGCAGAGGAAAATAATAATAACTAATGCCCCATGCTCAATAACAAATGACAAATGACAAATGACAAATGACTAAACCCGATCCTAATCGAGTTTTGCGGCGTCTACCCATTGTTGTAGGTGGTCTAGGCGCTGTACTTTTATTGATTAACCGTTTATTAACACCGGAATTAACCCAATCTCAATCGCGTGGTGATGTAGTGGGCGTGATTTTGAGTGCGGTGTTAATTTTGACAGGTTTAATTTGGCAGCAAGTTCAGCCGCGATCGCCTGATACTGTAGAACTAATAGGAGAAGAAGGTTTTGTACTCGCACCAGATTTACCCGAAGCCGTAAAAACAGAGCTAGCTTGGGCATCTCATTTATTGTTGACTAATACAGTAACGCGATCGCTCGTGGTTTTTTATCAAGGTAAAGTTTTGTTGCGTCGCGGGATTCTGGGTACTAAATCTGAGGTTGTGCCAGGAGTAATCTTAAAACAGGTACTCGAAAAACAAAAGCCGATTTATTTAGTTGCTCTAAAAATATATCCAGGTAGAGTTGAATTTGATTATTTACCAGAAAATACTCAAGGTGTAATTTGTCAACCTATTGGCAACCAAGGTGCGTTAATTTTGGGCGCGAATGCTCCTCGCAGTTACACCAAACAAGATGAAAACTGGATTGCAGGAATTGCTGATAAATTAGCCGTTACTCTTGACTCGACTTTATCCAACTAAGTGACGTAAAAATTTAGCTTGGTCATGTGGGACAATAACTCGTAATTTGTAATTCCTACTCAAATTAACTTGCTTGTATCTATAGTTAATTACGAATTACGAATTATTAAGTCACCAAGAAGTCAAAAAATTCCAACCTTCCTTTTCTTCTGGTGTCTTTGCTTCTTTTTCTTCTGGTTCTTCCGGGATATTTAAATTTGTCTGTTGAATTAAATTATCATAAGCTCCTGAATCAACCCATTTTAATAATTCGCCAGCCCGCATAACTATCCAAGAAAGCCCAGGCTCTGTATAACTTAATATTTTAGTGACTTTATCCACGCTATCAAAGTTATTGGATGCAAATTCACGGGCTTGGATAAGAAAATCTTCAATTACAGTAGTAGTCAAGTACTCATCTGGTAAACCTGCAAGTTTCATCAGTGTAGTAGTTGCTACGTCAATATCCTGACAAGCAAGCATTGCAGCCCGATCGGCAGTGAATCTAGCCATCATTCGCCAATTATACAAACCTAGTTCCATTCCGCCAGCTACCAAGCCACCGACTCCGAGTGTGGTACTGCTCAACAAATTTTTCAAAGTTGGCATAACAATTGCCATTTGGTGATAAACCATGTGCTGACTTTTGATGCGAGCGACTTCATGTCCGAAAATGTAAAGCAACTCATCTACGCCAAGCCACTCCATTGCATCTAAATTGATACCGACAATGGGTTTTTCTACGCCAACAATGTAGCTTTGAATGTGACCTGTGCCTCGAAATAGATACAATTCAGGAAGTGGAGCAACATCAAGAATTTGGCAGGTTTCTACAAATGCTTGATGTAATTCGGGAAAATTACGGGGCGAAATTCTGATTTCACTACCAAGACTTTGCAGTCTAAGTAGGCGATCGATACCGTATTCGTTAATTTTTTTGAGTAGTAGTGAGACACCGGGCATATTTTGTAAAGAAGCCAAGGCTTTGCGATCGAAGGGGTGCTCGTAGGCTTCCGAACTTAGTCCAGTTAATATTTTTCTCGTCATAGGTTTTGAGCTTTTAAATAGCAGTTTAGAAGCATTAGGCAAACTTGCACTACATTGTACTAGGCATTTTTCGCTATCTTACCCAGATAGAATAAACAGTAGGGGATTACAGATGTGCATTGGTGTCAACTTAACGTGAAAGCCAGCCTAGAACCAGCTTTTAGATATTGTTTCGTTGTCTCGTTTCTAGTCTCCGACTGGGAATGCCGTCCTAGAGGCTCTGCCGCCAGGAGCAGCATTTCGCTGGAAACGGGATTTGAAAAGGCTTCTAGCTTAAGTTGACACCAATAACAGATGTGCGCCCCAATGAGAGAATTTGGAAATTTACAATTAATCTATGCAAATTATTTATTGGCTATTAGTTGCTGTAATGGTTGTGGGTATTATTGGTGCTGTAGTTCCAGCCATTCCCGGTAGCAGCTTAATTTTAATTGCAATTATTGTCTGGGGCATCGTTAGTAGTTCTTTTGCAGTTATCAAGATTCCACTAATTGTGACAATTATAGTTTTACTGCTCAGTGTCGGAGTAGATTTTTTAGCTAGCTATGTAGGAGCAAAACAAGCTGGAGCTAGCAAGTGGGGGCAAATTGGCGCAATTGTTGGTTTGGTGGTAGGATTTTTGGGATTATTGCCAACTTTACCTTTTGGGGGGCCATTATTAGGAATTTTACTAGGCCCGCTTTTGGGAGCAATTATTGGTGAGTACCTTTACCGACGTGAATTTGGGTTAGCGGTTAAAGCAGGTATAGGAATTGTAGTTGGGTCTTTGGTTGGAAATTTGATTCAAGGATTGTTAGCGATCGCCGCAGTTGTAGTTTTTGTTGTGACAACCTGGCCACAGGTATATGGCTCTTAGCATTTAAAAAATCTGACAGATTTGAGAACAGAGATAATAGCTAGCAACTAGCTATTTGTTACAAATATTCAAAAAGACTATCTATAGTAAACAAATACAGCGGTTCCTCCCATTTATTCTATGAGAGGAACCGTTTCACTAAATATTTAGTAACTAGAAAGATTATAGATACACTTCATACTCCATTTATCTAAAATAGAGTTTAGCTGCCAATAGTATTTTTGTATACTATTGTAAGTATATTTGCGTAAATAATTTTTATTGAAGTTGGAGCTATTGCCAATAATTTCAACCCTAGAGAGTAAGAGATATACGAAGCGCAGATATGTAAGAAATTAAAATTTTATGAAGACTATTTGTTAATTGAAGATGTGATGAAGACCACTCAGTAAATATTGCAGGTTCTAAGTCTATGTGATTTTATGGAGATAAGAAATACATCACGCAAGTTTCGCTTTCACTGACAGTATTTTAAATAGATTACTGATAGTAAAGGTCAAGCAATCGATTTCTCTGTTCCAGGTTATTATTAGGACTCTCAAACACTCATGATTAATTTTAAATCTAAATTACTAAACGCTACTTTAGCTGCTAGTTTTGCAATCCCCTTGGCTACTGCTGGGGTGTTTACATCTGCTGGTTCGGCTCAAGCTGTAACCTTGAACGGAAGTATTGGTCTTACTGGTACATCTATCGTTCCTAGTGATGGAATCAATCCAGCTACTACCAGTATTAAATTTGTCGATGTTGATGGTATTGATACTAATGGTGATTTTGCCGCCTTCTCACCAAGCTTATCAGGCACAGGTATTACCATTAACACTCTAAATTTAACCAAGATAGCTAATATATCAAGCACAACAGCTACATATTCTACAGGCGTTTACACCCCGTTCATTAATTTCGGTTCGCGAACCTTGGGTAGTACTACTGCGCTTCTGACCTTTGATCTAGATGATTCTGTAGTTACCAGAACTCGGAAATCGGCTACCAACATTAATGACGTAATATTGGATGGGATTACGGGGAAATTTAATTTCAATGGAAAAACTATTGGGATTGGCAATTTGGGTGCTTCTCTTAATGGAAAAACAAGCGAGTACCACTTAACTCTCGAAGCAGTTAGCGTTCCTGAGCCAACCACAATGCTAGGTTTAGGTTTAGTTGGTGCTGGCATGGTTATGTCTCGCCGCCGCAAAAGTGCCATTCAATAGTCCTATCCTAAATATAAAAAAGTTACCTTTAATTGCTAAAAGTAACTCTAATTAATCTATTCGATCTGGGTGGAATGCAAATTCTCCCAACCAGGTCGAATTTTTTATACTGTCAGATAAATCTATATGAATGGTGAATTTTCTTAACCTTATACCAATTCAATTAATGATTGCAACACATTCTTGGGTAAAGACGCGATGAATCGCGTCTCTACAAATAGTCTATTTGTCGCATTCTTTTTTCAAATTGGTATTAGATAGACTTAAACTGACTGCAAAGATTGTTTAGCTTCGCTTGCGATCGCATCTACTTCATCATTAGCCAAAGTTTCTAATATAGATTTGGCTTCTGGATTACCCAAACGAGCTAAGGCTTGTACAAGTCTGTAACGAATTTGCCAATCTGGGTTGGTAGCATAAGGAGCCAAGAGAGGAATTGCTTGTACATCTCCCAAGTCACCCAAAGAACTAATAGCAGCAGTTTGGACTAATTCATTTTCTGATGAAAGTGCCTCTTTGAGTAGTTCAAAGGCTCGTGGATCGCCCAACTCTCCTAATGTAGCAATAATACTGAATTGTATTAGCCATTCCTCGGTTGTGTGATAAAGCTGCTGTAAATCTTCAAAAGCTTCACTTAACTTCAGAGCGCCTAAACAGTCTGCTGCTGCTGCTTGTACATCTACTTCGGAGTCATGAAGCAAGCGATCGCGCAAGATATCCAAGGATAACTGTAAATCTTGGGTTCCAAGTGTATCCATTTGACTCACTGCTGAGTAACGAACACGGGAATTGCGATCGCCAATAGCACTTTGAATTAATTCAAAGCCAACCGCAGGTTCCAATTCGCGGATTTGATTTACAGCACGTAAGCGATCGCCTAAATCCTCAGAACTGAGCAATTGCTTAACAGACTCCGGAGTAATACTCATTTAGTTATCCTTGATTTTCAAATGTATAAAAAAGACAGACGCGATTAATCGCGTCTTTACTTTTGACTAATCTTGACTAGCAGCCATAGCTCGAATAACATCACCACGAGTCAGGATACCAATTACTTGACCTGTACTATCAAGTACTGGCAAGCGGTGAACGCTGCGATCGTGCATGATTGTAGCTGCTTCTTTTAAAGTTTTGTCAGGGGAAATAGCGATCGGGTTTTTACTCATCACCTCCCCGACAGTTTGCCCTAAAGCCTTATGCAAATCACGGTCATACGTAGCAGGATTTTTTAAATAGATAACACTATCAAGAAACATAATGTACGCAGGTGGAGTAACACCAGTTTCTTGCCACATCAAATCAGTTTCCGAGATAATGCCTACCAATTTACCGAGATCGTCCACAACAGGTAGTCCGCTGATATGGCGTTCTGCGAGAATTTGGATAGCTTCCTTGAGTGGAGTTTCCTCCCGGACAACAATAGGATCGCGGCTCATCACATCGGCAACGGTTTTAGGCATTTATTTGCTGACACCTTAAATCAAAGTCCCTGCGCCTATTGTAGAAAATTGCGGGACTCAACCTGATGCAATTAATAGATTGTTACGGGATTGGTCATTTGTTATTTGTCATTTGTCATTTGTCATTTGTCATTAGGCACTTGTACTGAGCCGCTAAAGCGAAAGCTCCGCTAACGCGTAGCGTCTTGTAGAGAAGCCGTTGGCGCAGCCTCTCCAAGAGTTGTATTGGGCATTGGTTATTAATTATTCTCCTCTGCTCCTCTGCTCATCTGCACCCCTTCTCCCTCTGCTTCTTTCCTAGCCCCCACTTCCTTTTAATGCAGCAATAATTTGAGTATTTGCTTTCGGAAAAGTAAAATATTCCAGTTCTTCCAAATTTACCCAGCGAATTTCATCGGATTCCAAAGGTTGGGGGATACCTGTAAGATGGCGGCAGTGATGTACTGTGAGGGTAACGCGCAAGTTTGTATAACTGTGGTCAATAGTAATCAGATGCTCTCCCACTTCAATTACTATTCCCAGTTCTTCGTAAATTTCTCGTTGAATACACTCTTGGATGGTTTCACCAGGCTCTATTTTACCACCAGGAAATTCCCACAAACCACCCATCGCTCCTTCTGGACGACGGCGGTCAATCAAAATTTGCTTTTGGTCATTCCAAATTACTGCAACACCAATGATTTTATGGGGTGGGAAAGAACTAGTTTCACTCATAGTTGAATGGCGAGTAGGGAAAAATTCCTGAATTTTGATTCTTGACTAATAACAAAACTCGGCAGATTAGTTGTAACTCTGCCGAGTCTAAATTTATTGCAAAGGTCATTTAGCACTGTTCGTTTATCCACAAATGTGCATTAATCATTTATAAATACGCCTTTAATATCGTGTCCGGTTAAAATTTATTATTAAGACCGCAGAAGTTTAGAGGAACGTTATTTTTATACTTTCTACTAGGTTCAGCAATTATAACTAACTAGTCATATATCATATAATTGATTGAACTAATCAAAAAACTACAGAAGTTCACAGAGAGGCGAAATCAAAGACTCCGCGTTACTCTGCGTCAACCTCCGCGTTACTGTGCGTTTAAATTTCAACCTTAATTCTTCACTATTTTGGATATTTGACAAAACTTAGTTGATACATATTTGGGAATTAGCGGCAAAGATTTCGCAGAGACTTATTTTCAATTTATATCGCTGTAACTTTGACTAGCTATCAGCCCAACTATGTTGAATTTCCCAAATTTTAAATTTCTAATCAACATCACTGTTGTTAGTTTCAGATCCTTGTAGGGCCATTTCAAAATTCATTCTCTGTTCGGCGTTACGTAAGAAATAACCACTAATCATCGCAGAAGCAAGAAGCCTACCTAAATTTTCCCGATTTGTGGTGACAGTAACACCAAAGTGTTCTGAAGGTAGATTACCTAATAGTCCTGTAATATTTCGTTCCATTACCTGAAAGACTTCGGCAGACGTGGGTTTGGATAGCTGGGTAACTGTCTCTGGACTCAAGGATTTAACGTACTGCCATAGTAAATCGTTAGTTTCTGCTTCGCTATTAAAAAATTCTGAGACACGATTGGATGGGTTACTCATTTTTTAGCTCCTTAACTACCACTATTAGCTGCGGTGCTTGTGATTTGAATATTAAATGTTTGTTTTGGATTTGACTTAGTTATTTTGTCTTCCTGTCAACTAATGTAACAGCCTAGCGTAAGAGTGGAAGTAGGTGTAACCGTACCAAAGTCAGCGTATTTTCTCACCAATTGGTCAGTAGTCATTGGTCTTTAGTCCTTTGTTAACAACTAATGACAAATGACTAATGACAAATGACTAACTTGCCAAATATTCATCCATGTTGGCTTTAGACTTGCGAAGTTTGCTTAAGGCTTCCCGTTCAATTTGTCGGACTCGTTCTCTACTGATGTTCAATATTTCACCAATTCTAGCCAGAGTCAGAGCTTGCCCATCAGTTAAGCCAAAACGCAGTGTGATTACTTCCCTCTGTTGTGGCGTGAGATCGCCCATCAAGCGATCTAAGTCATAAGATAGGGAAGATTGCATAACAAACTCTTCGGGAGAAGCGCCTGGATCTTCCAGCATTTCTCCAAGTTCGGTGTCGTAGTTATCACCCAGCCGCAAATCCAAGGAAAGAGGCAAACGCGCCTTTTCTAAATACTCTCGCACTTGTTTGGGCGTCAATTCTAATTCTTGAGCTAGCTCCCCAGCCGTAGGAGCGCGTCCCAACTTTTGAGACAATTGGCGCTGTGCCTTTTTAATCTTATTTAATTTTTCGGTGATATGGATCGGCAACCGAATGGTACGAGCTTTTTCGGCTATAGCACGAGTAATAGCTTGCCGAATCCACCAATAGGCATAAGTAGAAAATCTGTACCCTTTGGTGGGGTCAAACTTTTCTACGCCCCGTTGCATACCAATGCTACCTTCTTGAATCAAGTCCAGTAAATCGACGTTACGCTTGATGTATTTTTTGGCAACGGAGACTACCAGCCGCAAATTGGCTTCTACCATCTTGCGCTTGGCAATTTCACCATCTGCGATCGCTTCGTTCAACTCTGTTGGTTCTAGGTTTGTTGCTTTGGCCCACTCTTCTAGAGTCGGTTGATAACCTAGCTGGGTGGCAAGAGATTCCCTTGATTCGTGCAAAGCGCAGGAACGTTGCACTTGTTTACCATAGAAAATCTCTTCCTCGTGGGTTAAAAGTGGCACACGGCCAATCTCACGCAGGTAAGTCCGCACGAGGTCTGTGGCTGTCTGAGCGGTCTTCATGGCGCTACTCTTTGGTAATGATGGGGTTGGCGGTAGGGTCATTAAGGGATAGATGCTTTCTTTAGCTTTCTTTATTTATTAAGGTTCTACCCAGTCAGACTGGGAACCCGTACTATGGTTTGCAACTTACGCGCCTGAGAAAGTCGTCGTCGTCGTCGGCTGCTCATAATAATCAAATTTAGGCTTCTTAACTGCTAAAACTACAGTTATTTTCTATTTTTCACAAGTATCTACAGTTAGATAAAAGGTTGCTTTTTAAACATTTTTTATGAAAGTCCTATTAACAATTGTAACATTTCTGAGAATATTTTGGCTAGATGGCGACATGAAATTTCCTGGTTTTTCCAGTTCATTGAATGTTGGTCTCTATCTGAAGGTTGACTAAAAGTCAATTTAAGAAACGATCTGATTCAAATAATTTTCCTCATATTTGTTAAAGTATCTCAATGAGAACTATATTCATTCTCTTCTAACAATTGTTTAATTTTTCTGGCAATTGGGAATTGTAAATCGGGAATTGGGCATGGGGCATGGGGCATTGGGTGTAGTTATTCCCCTTGTCTCCCCTGCTCCCCTGCTCTCGTTCGGCTACGCTCACGGCAAGTCTGCTTCCTGCTCCCTTACTACCCTGCTTTCCTACTCCCTAAAGAGGGCAGTACTCTTGGATAGTTTTTACATCCAAAGTCGTATTTTGTAAGGAACGGATAGCGGCGACAGTAGCTTTTGCACCAGCGATGGTAGTAATGATGGGAATTTTGTAAGCTAAGGCTGTGCGGCGGATTAACCTAGCATCAGTCTGGGCTTCTTCCCCTGATGGTGTGTTGATAATAAGTTGGATTTTCTGATTTTTGATCGCATCTAGGACGTGGGGACGACCTTCATGGAGTTTTAAGACTAATTCAATATTTAACCCCTGCTCCAGAAGAACTCGGCGTGTACCAAGGGTAGCCATCACTGTAAAGCCCAAATCGATAAATTCCTTGACCACACCACTTGCAGCAGCTTTATCGCGATCGCTCATTGATACAAATACAGTTCCCGTTAGCGGTAAACGCTCCCCAGCACCCATCTCCGCTTTGGCAAAGGCACGGCCAAAGTCGCTGTCAATCCCCATCACCTCACCAGTGGATCTCATTTCTGGGCCCAATATTGTATCAGTTCCTGGGAATTTATTAAAGGGTAATACAGCTTCTTTTACAGCAATATGTATGGGAATGACTTCCTCTGTAAAATTTAGCTCCTCTAAGGTTTTACCCGACATAATTAAGGATGCTAGTTTCGCTAGCTGTACGCCCGTAGCTTTAGATACAAATGGCACTGTGCGAGAAGCGCGGGGATTGGCTTCTAAAATGTAAACTTGGGGAGAATAGCTGCTTGCACCGACAACGGCAAATTGAATATTCATCAACCCTACGACTGACAATGCTTGTGCTAGCTGTATCGTCCAAGTACGAATCTGATTGAGAACTGCTGGTGATAGGGAAATGGAAGGTAAGGAACAAGCAGAATCTCCTGAGTGAATACCTGCTTGCTCAATGTGTTCCATAATACCGCCAATTACCACTCTTCCTGTATGGTCGGCGATCGCATCGACATCGACTTCAATCGCGTTTTCCAAAAACTTATCAATTAAAATCGGATGTTCTGGTTCTACGAGTACCGCAAAGGTCATGTAGCGTTCCAACTCAGAATCGGAATAAACGATTTCCATCGCCCGTCCCCCCAACACATAGCTGGGACGCACCACCACTGGATAGCCAATACGTTTGGCGACAATCAGCGCATCTTCGTAACTCCGCGCAATACCATTAGGTGGTTGGGAAATATTCAACTGTTGGAGAATCTTTTCAAACCGCTCCCGGTTTTCTGCCATGTCGATGGAATCTGGCGATGTCCCCCAAATTTTAGTGAGCAGTCCTGATGCGTCATTGTTAAGAAACTCTTGTAAAGGAATAGCCAACTTTAGCGGCGTTTGTCCGCCAAACTGGACAATTACCCCGACTGGATTTTCAGTTTCGATGATGTTAAGAACATCTTCTTTTGTTAACGGCTCAAAGTAAAGGCGATCGCTGGTATCGTAGTCTGTCGAAACTGTCTCTGGGTTAGAATTGACCATAATCGTCTCATAGCCTGCATCCTTCAAGGCGTATGCAGCGTGACAACAACAATAGTCAAACTCAATTCCTTGTCCAATGCGGTTGGGGCCACCACCCAAAATCAACACTTTTGGCTTGGTTACAGGCAAAACCTCTGTTTCTTCTTCGTAGGTAGAATAGTAGTAGGGAGTAAACGCTTCAAACTCAGCAGCGCAGGTATCTACTGTTTTGTAAACTGGGATGATTCCTAGTTGTTTGCGGTAGGTGCGAACTTCATCTTCAGTGGTTTTGGTGGCGTAAGCAATCTGGCGATCGCTATATCCATCCCGCTTCACTTCATAAAGTTGCTCTTTTGTCAATTGCTGCAAAGGTGTCCGCTTGAGGAATTTCTCGACATCTAGCAATTGCTGAAATTTATCTAGGAACCAGGGGTCAATACCAGTCAGTTCGTAGATTTCCTCAGCACTAATCCCTAGTTGCAAGGCATGGCGCACGGAGAAAATGCGATCGGGGTTAGGTGTCCGCAGTTGGGCGCGGATTTGTTCGCCACTGGGTAGTTTTTCGGCTCCATCGCAACCCCAACCAGCACGTCCGGTTTCGAGCGATCGCAGTGCCTTTTGGAAGGATTCATTGAATGTGCGCCCAATTGCCATTGCTTCCCCAACTGATTTCATTTGGGTTGTCAGCACTGCGTCAGAACCGGGGAACTTTTCAAAGGCAAAGCGGGGAATTTTTGTCACCACATAGTCAATTGTCGGCTCAAAGGACGCGGGAGTTTTCTTGGTGATGTCATTTTTAATTTCATCCAAGGTGTAACCCACAGCCAATTTTGCAGCCATTTTGGCGATCGGGAAACCCGTGGCTTTGGAAGATAAAGCCGAACTGCGGGAAACGCGCGGGTTCATCTCAATTACAACCACATCGCCATTAACTGGATTGATGGCAAATTGAATATTAGAACCGCCAGTTTCCACACCGATCTCACGGATGATTTTAATTGCCATATCCCGCAGCCTTTGATATTCTTTATCAGTAAGGGTTTGCGCGGGAGCGACGGTAATAGAGTCTCCGGTGTGGATGCCCATAGGGTCAAGGTTCTCGATGGAGCAGATAATCACCACGTTATCTGCCAAGTCACGCATCACTTCGAGTTCATATTCTTTCCAGCCGAGTAAAGACTGGTCAATGAGAATTTGCGAAACAGGGCTGGCATCTATACCTACCTGTGCCATTTCTTCAAATTCTTCTTGGTTGTAGGCAATGCCGCCGCCACTTCCACCCATTGTGAAAGCTGGACGAATAATTAGGGGATAACTACCAATTTGACGGGCAACAGCTTTGGCTTCTTCTAAAGATTCGGCTGTGCCACTGGGACATACGGCTACCCCAATCCTTGCCATTGCTTCACCAAAAAGTTTTCGATCTTCAGCTTTTTCGATCGCTGGGAGTTTAGCGCCAATTAACTCAACGCCGTACTTTTCCAGCACCCCATTTTTGGCTAAAGCAACGGCGATGTTGAGCGCGGTTTGTCCTCCCATCGTTGGTAGGAGAGCATCGGGGCGTTCTTTTTCGATGACTTTTTCGACCAATTCCGGTGTCAACGGCTCAATGTAAGTGCGATCGGCCGTTTCCGGGTCGGTCATAATCGTTGCAGGGTTGGAGTTGACCAAAACCACTTCATAGCCTTCTTCTCGGAGCGCTTTGCAGGCTTGAGTGCCAGAGTAGTCAAACTCACAGGCTTGTCCGATCACAATTGGACCAGAACCTAACAGTAGAATCTTCTGGAGGTCGTCACGGCGGGGCATAGTCGTTGCCTTGGAATACGAGAATAGAAATCCTGATCATTTTAAGGGTCTTTACCCCCTATGGTGCTTTTTATTATTAAGTTTTCTAAGTTTGATGACAGGAAGGAGTGGGGGAGTAGGGGAGCAGGGGAGCAGGGGAGACAAGGGGACAAGGGGGAATTATTGAACAAGTCTTTTCCTTTTTTCTTGTCTACCTTGTCTCTTCCCCATGCCCCATGCCCCATGCCCCATGCCCCATGCCCCATGCCCAATGCCCAATGCCCAATGATTATTTTGTATTTCTAATTTTATTTAATTATCATGCTCAAATTTCTAAACCTTTTGCGAATCTTTATTATTTAATCTGATGAAACTTGCAATAAATGATGATTTATTTTGGTGTATATCTGTCTGCTTATTTATATACAAAGAAATTATTTAAATAAAAATTTATTTTAACTAGCTAATTGCTAAATATTTTCAACATTAAATATTATATAAATATGTTTACTTAAATTAAAAATGGCAGAGAAATAGGGATACCATTCTCTGCCATTTTTTATATTATTTTAATAGTTGGTGCTACCAACTTTTTTTCAGTCTAGGTAGACAAATCTAGATTATGAGAATTTTAGCTTTGAGCTGCTTGGACAAACCCTAAAGTTAAGCTGTCTTTGGCGAGGAAGTGAGATAAATGATACGCACGTTCCTCAGTTTTCAACAAAATCTTTTCGTACAGATAGCGCGTACCTCGATCGCCTAAACTCTCTGCCTGAGCAGCTTGGCGACGAATAACGCCAATGATTGCTTGTTCGGCAGCTAGATCGTTTTCCACCATTTGGCGAGAGGAATATACGCCTTCAGATTCTTGCTCAAAACAGGTTAATTCTGCTAATTTGCTGAAGGTAGCTACTGGCACACCACCCAGTCCATCTAAACGTTCTCCAATTTCATGAACGTGGTCTTGTACTTGGTTGTAGCTTTCGTTAAAAAACTCATGCAGAGAGTAAAATTCTGAGCCTTCAACTACAAAATGATGCTTTTGGTACTGCAAGTACAGTGCCTGGAAACTAGCTAATACAACGTTAAATCCTTCTGTTACTGGAGCAGTTACACTGCGATCCAGTAACACAGGATTGTCATATACATGACCAAAATTCCGTAACAAAGTTTGCGTTTCAGACATTGTTCTCCTCGCTATTTAGCAATTATAGATTTTAACTGCTTATTCTTTACATATTAACATTTTCACAATAATAGCAAGCCAATTTGCCATCACAATATTTTGTATTTTTGTTTACTAAAAGTCTTAAGTTTATTGTTTGCTAGATTATGGCACGCTCATCAAGTTGTGTATATTTCTCATTACTGTTGACATGAAAATTTAAGTGTGCATCCATCCCGAAGGGAGGAGGGGAGATGGAGGAGTAAATGCCTCCTTGGCTTAATATTCCTCGTCATCCCCCTCATCTCCCTCATTGGGGGATTGCAAGAATTATATTTTTTTTCCAAAATTAATGAGAATTGTTTGCACTTAAGGTATGCTGGTTTTAAGAGGCTAGACTACTAAGATTTTCAAAAAGCAGGAAGTTAAATGGCCGTAGTTACTACAAGTTTGTTGCACTTTGAGGGCAATTCTCTTGAAATCGTATAGTTCTGAAATAGAAATAAACCACCTTGTAGAGGTGAATTGGGTAGACCGCTGGCAAGTCTATCAACGCTTAGAGGAGTTAGACATTCCCTGTAGTTGTGCGACTAACCAGCCATTAAAAGTTGAAATTAGCAATCCGACTGCGGCTGTTCAACTTTGGAGTGTAGTACGGCGATTTACAGCCTCTCGTCAAGACCAAATTTGGACTCTTGAGTGTTGCTGGAAAAGTCGCTATCAACAGTTCTAATTTTTTGCTACTGCTGAGAATATCTCGCTTGACAGCTTGTTTTAGTAAAAAGGAGGTTAAAAAATGGGTGCATCTCACAATATGGAAGTATCAAAATTTTGCCTTGAGGGCAGATTTATAGATTTTGTTATTAAAGACGGCTATAAGCTAAAAGGTTTACTGCTAAGTACTCATGAGGGTGAATGCTACGTTAAACTCGCTAAACACTTACGGGCTGCTTTTGATTTGCGGCTACCAGCAGGTACTTGGCTACAAGTTGTTGGTTATAGAGAATACGATATAAAAAAAGACAAAGTTACACTCAAAGCTGAACGTGTGATGGCGGCGCGTTCTGAAACAGCAACAATTCAAATGATCGCACCAGTCCAAGAACCCCCATCGATTGATAATGTTAAGGTAAAGCCAGCTAAGGCTAAAGCCACTATTTTGGTGTGTCAAAAGTCTGATTGTATGAAACGCGGTGGTAAAGGAGTTTGTCAGGCGTTGGAGGCAGCTTTAAGCGATCGCGGTTTAGAAGACCAAGTTACAATCAAGGGCACTGGTTGTATGAAGAACTGTAAAGCCGGGCCGAATTTAGTAATGCCAGATAAAACCCGCCATAGTCGAATTCAAGCTGCACAGGTTCCAGCGTTAATGGATAAGCATTTTGGTGACAAGAGTTTATCAGCGCAGCCTGAGAATTTAAGGGAAGTAGTGATATCTAATGGCAAGCTTTAAAGAAAAAATTCATAAAATCTTGACATTTCCATGAAAAAGCTTAATAATATCTTCTCAAGTGTGTTCCGTTAAGACTCGGCTGTAAAGCCCGCTAGAAGTTTGTAATAAAATCAAAAAACTGGCTTTAATTAAGGCCAGTTTTTTGAATGAAAAGGATTTTTATTAAGCAATTTTTAATTGGGATGGTTCGATAATTTAAAAAGATTCAAGGGAATGTGATTGATTGGTGAGTACGTAGACGCACTGAGGCTTGTTGTTAGACATCGCTTACAGTGGAAGCGTCAATCATCAATGACTTAAAAACAAATGCCACACACCCCGCAGTGGATATATATCGTTTTTTTCCCACTTAGCACGATAGTCATGATTTTTGTATTCCGTCATGACTGGAATCACCTCGCTAAACTCTACAGCACCCAAGAAGCGCCGCCACAAAACTTCTCCCGAATGCAAAGTGGTTCTGTGGGTTTAGTGTATTACAAAGGAACTTTAAATGTTGGTACAAATTCTCAAGGGATTTATCTGAGTATTTTCCCGTTGTTTAGCTTTGGACTTACGCCGTTGTTGATTCCCTGGAGTGCCATTAGCAAGATTGAACCTGCTAACCAACTATTTATTGAGCGTTTTCGCTTATATCTTGGTTCTCCAAAAGTCAAACTGATTTTAAGCAAAGATATTTTGGAACCAGCTAAAGAATTTTTAGCCACAAAGGGATTTGAGTGGATTTAGACAAATCCCGTTTTTAGCTGGCTGATATCATTCTGAATTTTAAATTTTGGATTATGTCTCTTAATGTGAAGCAAGCTATGCGTAGTGTCTCATTTAATACAGAATTACATTGAGCGATCGCCACACTTTCTCATAAGAAAGGAAAATTCGCTTAACATTTTTATGTAATTGCGTTCAGCCGCCAGTCTCTCGAATGCAAGTAGGCTGAGATATTGCGCTTACCCGTTTCTGTGCCAGAGGTTGAAATCCCAGGCTCATAATGCAAGTCCATTTGAGTGGACTTGCATTATGAGAGAGGAAATTGATTAGCAGTTTCTTGTTGGGACTTGTGGGTTTTCTGGAGAGTAGGTTGCAAATTACATGACTTAGTTAGACAAAATAGCAACAACTGTCGGATGGATGTAGCTTGCAGATGGTCAGGGAAGACAATTAAAAAGTCATTTAGGTCTTGGATAGCTTTACCAATAGATTCTGAGGAAGCACCTTTTGATAAGGCATAGCGATACAAATCGTTTGCTTGTTGAGTGTATTGAGCAGCCAAATAGTAAAGGGCTAAATTAAAAGTATTACGCCAGTCTTTAGCATCTTTTTTGCAATGTTCTGTAGCCAGCTTGATAGCGGGTACTAAGACAGTTTGTGCTTTGTGTGGTTGGTTAAGGGCTAAGTAGACTAAAGCACGATTATATCTAGCATCTTCATAGCGTTTTTCCTCATAAGCTTTTAACCCATTTGCTAATTGCTTACCCCAATACTGAACTTCAGCAGAATCCCCATCTTTACCAGCCTGAAGCATTGTTTTTGCATATTGTTGGGCAAAAGTGGGTTGATTTTTGAGGAGAGCAAGAAATTCATTAAGAGCTACAAATAAATTCCTTTGCGGTGACTGACATAATTTATGGTACAAAACATTTAAAGTGTGACTTTGCCAGCTAGGATCGCGCTGTTTGTTATCTTCATCCAATTGCAAATCGTTCCGCAGGCTGTCATAATATTGAGCCAACTTACCATGTATGTCAGCCCAACCTTGCGGCGATGAAAGGCGTTTGTGGCATAACATTTGGGTTTTGACGACATCATGATAAACCCAGCCGTTGCTACGTTCGTTGATAAAAGATGTTTCTTTCAACCAAGAAAATAGCTCATCAGCTTCTTCTTCCGTTCTTAATTTGGCTATAACATCCCGGTTCAAGCACCGAGGAATGGCAGCATCAAGCACCACTTGTCGCCGTTTGGGATCGTCAATCCATTTTAAAAAGTTTTTTACAGCACTACTGCTAGGCTCAATTACCTGGTTGGGGTGATTGGGATGAGCATCTGCTAACATTTCTATTAGCAGGGGTAAGTTTCCAGAAGCGTTTAAAATCACTTCAACAATGCGATTATCTGTAATGCCTTTGTGAATTAGGTATTGTTTGGCTTCTTCTTCTGTAAACGGTTCTAGAGGCAAACGAACTATTAATCCTTCGTAGGATGCCCAGTCATTTTTATCTAATTCTTGCCGACTGGCAACGATCATTAATATATTGGCAGAGACTTTACCGTGCTGGTTCTCAAAAATTTCCCGTAGCCAGTTCTCTAGGAATTCTCCGGTGCGTTCTGAGGTATCGAAAAACAGGACAACAGGAGTTTTATCAGCAATTTTAGAAATATCTTGCAAAAATAGCGGGGTCAGAACTTCTTTAGGTTCTTTAACTAAATGTACCTCATCTTTATTTGTGATTTTCTTTGCAACATAAGACGCCCATTCGCCGGCTTGAGTGGCCAAAGCATTCTCATCTACAAAGTCAAATACAGCACCGCCAACTGGAACTCGACGCGCCAGATGCACACCAGTTTTTACCATAGTTTTCCCAACAAAAGCGGAAAAACCTTGAGGAGCTTCTGGATCTGTTTCTAATTCTTGGCACTTTTGGCAGTAAACTTTGTAGCGATCGCTAAACTGCGTTAGTTTGTAACCTTGCTGTTCTAACTCTTCAGCGATACGACCCATGACTTCTGGTATAGTTTTTTCAGCTTCATCAATGTAAGTCGAAATCATTTTTGCTTCGTCAGCAATTTTCCGAAACTGCCGCAGCAAGGTAGTTTTACCAACTCCGCCTTGACCAGAAACGTTAAACAGAAAACAATGGCGATTGTCTTCTACTGGTAATGCTAAATTTTGGCGAAATCGGTTTATTTGGTCTTCACGACCGACAAAATTTGATTGTTGACGTTGCTTAACAATATCTTGTAAACTCTTGGGCTTGTCTTGGGTATTCATAACAAGATTTAATTTTGAGGCGTTAATGTCTATAAACAGAACTACCAAATATACAAAATGTATTTCGGAATTTACTAAACTTTTTCGAGATAGTTTTTATGCGTTGACCTTCTGAGGCTCAACGTTGACCTTCTGAGGCTCAACGTTGACCTTCTGAGGCTCGATGTTGACCTTCTGAGGCTCGATGTTGACCTTCTGAGGCTCAATGTTGACCTTCTGAGGCTCGATGTTGACCTTCTGAGGCTCGACTTTGACCTTCTGAGGCTCGACTTTGACCTTCTGAGGCTCGACTTTGACCTTCTGAGGCTCGACGTTGACCTTCTGAGGCTCAAAAATGCCTTGGCGATTAGAAATCGCGGCTATACAGACAAAACCCGCACTTCGGCACCTTTCGGCTTCGCTCAAGGCAAGAAGCTCAGTGACCACCTGCGCGGGTTTCAAGAATCTTTGGAAACAAAATGCAAAAACGGCATAACATTGTTATGCATAACAAAGCGATCGCCTACGCTTTGTCATGAGCAAGGCAATGTAGTAGTAGCGTAGGCGTAGCCCGCACTTCGACAAAGCTCAGTGACCACCGCAGGCATCGCTTAATATTTGTATGCATTTGGGTTTAGCGAGAGCATGTCATGAGCAACCTGAGCATCCAGCTTCCTGACTCTTTGTACAAAAGTTTGCAGGAACTTGCCAAACAAGACGGGATTTCTATCGATCAGTTTGTGGCGATAGCAGTTGCGGAGAAAATCGCTGCACTCACAACTGAAATTTATCTAGGGGAGTTAGCAAAACGAGGCAGTCGAGAAAAATACGACGCAGTTTTAGCGAAAGTACCAGATATTGAACCGGAATCTTACGATCGCTTACCCACAGGCTAACAATGCAATGCAGGGATGTGTAGAGTCTTCAACCTCAGTGTTAAGTTCATTTGATTATTCAGGTATAACCAACGTCAGAAAATCTTTGGCACTAACAATTGCAATACCTTGATAACTGCCCAGAGGTAACAAATGCCGCTTGTCGCCCGTGACAATATGAGTTGCATTCCCAACAATGGCGCACTCTAGTACCATGTTATCGTTTGGGTCAATAGTGAGAAAATTTAAAGTGTTGGCAATTGTGATTAATCGTAGAAAAGTAAGCAAATCAGCTATTGTCTCAATTACTTGAATAGGCGTAAATTTCAACTTCTGTTCTAACTTTTCGGTTAGTTCATCAAGTATTTCTGGACAAATTAAACCTTTTACCCGGCCTTGGCGTGCCAAATCAATACAGTGATAAGGACTACCTTTCCAGCCAATAGCAGATAGCAAAACATTTGTATCAAACACTACTATTGGTCGCACTCTCTGTCCTCATGCACTAAGTCATCTATAAATGACTCACGTTGATCTTCTGACATACTATCCCAATCTAAACCACGTTCAGCACACAAGTTCCGTAATTGGGTTTGGGCATACTCCATACGAGAATTTCGCTCTTGCTCACTTTCCTGTGCTAGGGCTAATAATACTACTCTTTTACTTTCTGGAGGTAGCTGCTTGACTAATTCAATTACTTGTTCATCGCTCAGTGTCAGCTTTGGCATGGTTGTTACCGGAAAACTGGATTAGTTTTTCTCAATTCTTATTTCAGCGTATCAAGAGATTTGACTTGCGATCGCCTACGATTTGTCGCAAGGCAAAGTAGTAGCGTGCAATTGGGTTTAACGCTGTTTTGGTAGGGTGTGTTAGCAGCATAACGCATAGAAAGTATCTAGAATAATGCATTAAGAATGTAATACACTCTACAAATTCTTAATGTTTGTAAGTCATTTATCGGAGTCTGAACCTGAAGCCTCATTTAAGTCTGCGAAATTTTCGCCCTCAAGAATCGTCCCTTCAAGATATGTTCCTTCAAGATATGCCCCTTCAAGATTCGCCCCTTCAAGATATGCTCCTTCAAGATTCGCCCCTTCAAGATACGCCTCTTCAAGATTCGTCCATTTAAGATCCGCCCCTTGAAGATTTGCCCCTACAAGAATCGCATCTGGAAGATACGCCCCTTGAAGATTTGCCTCTAGAACATTCGCCTTTTCAAGATTTGCCTCTGCAAGATTTGCGTCTAGAAGATTTGCCCTTTCAAGATTCGCCCCCTCAAAATTCGTCCATCCAAGATTCGCCCCTGCAAGATTTGCCCCTTTAAGATTTACTCGTTCAAAATTAGCCTGAGAAAAGTCTTTGTAAACTAAAGCGCAACCTTGCAAATCCAAAAAACTTAGGCAATTCAAGCAAAACACATCAGTATAAGTATTGATTCTTTGCCCTTGCAAGCGTGAAATCCAGATACCAAAAGCTTCAGGAGTATGCCATTTAATCTTTGAAACTGTCTTTGTCACTCTAGCGCAAGCATTTAAGACAGCTAACAACGCTTCTTCTGCATTTCGTGCTTGTTTATTTTCTTCTTGAAAATCAGGTCTGGGAGTCAAGCGTTCCATCGGCATTCCATGACGCAACATAAAACCAATCAGATGGCATAATGTCTGCTGCCAATTGCCAACATCCGATGGATTCTGTAAACGCATTTCATCTGCAACAAACTTAAAAAGGTATTCATCCATAGGGGATGCACCGCACAGAATTGCCCACCTTTTTAAAGCCTCGCGTTCATCCCATCCTTCATCTGGATCGTTCTGGCGATCTTTCAACTTTTTATCAATGAGTCTAACTTCTCGCACAATGCGTTTCGCTGTCAAATATTCACCAAAACTTTTGTGAGTAAATTCAAAAGTTTTTTCCTGTTCTTTAACTCCACTCTCCCGAAAATAAAAGGCAGTCAAAAGACGACTTACGCCTAATTTGGCACTTTCCTGAAACTTGTCTAAAAGACTCTTTAAACTACTGTGTTCACAATGGGCTTCAATCTCTCTGACTGTTGTTGTTCGTCCATCTCCATGCCAGGAAGCTAAAGCAATTTCTTCGAGAATGCGAACAAAGTCTTTTTCCGCAATTCCATCAATGGCCGGATGTTGATGACGCTCCCAACCGCGCTGATAAACTGCTGTGAGCAAATTTGCATAAATTGCATTCAGGTTGCCGTCTGTAGGAAATTTCTTTTGCTGGTCAAAACTCAACGCTACTAAATAATTTAGCAAGGGTTGGGCAGTAATTTCTGTAAGGTTATCTTGATTTAACTCTTCTGGTAAGCAATCATAAGCCCGTCCGCTAGCATTGCCGTATTTCTGCCACCAAATCTGACGTTGATCTTGCTGCAACAAGTTTTGATCGTCAATGTAATTTTTTCTTTCATCTTCAATAACGAAATATGGCAAGATATGCAATATTTGCTGTGGTTGGCGAAAGTCGCTACTATTTGCTTGCACTACCAGTTCTCGACCACTGATTAATACTTGTAAGAAAGTTTCACGCCCATTAAACCGCTCTACTTTTCTTTGTACTTCACGCACAAATTGTTGAGCTATCTCAGTAGCAATTTTGCCCTGCATGGCAAGTTCATCTAAACCATCGAAAATAATCAGTAAGCGAGAATCTGCCTTATCTTTATCTAGGGGATTATGTCTGAGAAAGCCATCGTCTCGGACAAACTTACCAACTGCATCAACTAAATCATCCGAGGGTTCAAAATGGTGCAAAGGAATAAATAAAACCGGAATTTTACCTTTTTCTGCTTGGTTAGCTGCAAAAATTTTAGTAAAAGAAGATTTACCACTTCCTGGGCCACCACTAATCACTCTAATGGCATCATTGCGATCGCCTTTTTCTAACCAAGCTTCTAGTTCAGTTTCTAAATCAAGAACAATTCGCTGATATTTCTCATCTTCTCTCACCCGGCGTTCAAATTCTTCTGATTTTTCACCCCCAACTTTCTGCTTATAGTAGGCGTGTAAAGGAACATAAACCTGTTTTAAACCAAAAGCTTCTAAAAGCATCGGTTCTTCAACCTGTTTTTGTAGCCAAGCTAAATAACGCTGCCATGACTGTTCCCGTTCATTGGCTTGAGTAAACGGGGTATCCAGTTCTTCTTTTAAACAAGCATATTTTTCTGGATGTTTTGCCCACTCTTCATGTAAAGCAAATACAAAATACGTAGGAAGACGATGACTAATTGTTAGTGCCTGTGCCTGATTGACGCTAAAGTATTTTAACCAGTCGGCAAAAGCAGTTTTAACCGCTTCCAGAATCGGCAAATCTTTGGGACGGCGAAAAAAATCTTGGTCAATACGCAATTCTATCCTTTCTAGGGAATCGTTGAGGCGATCGCACAATAGCTCAAGATCGCTTTGGTTTGGTTTTTCAAACAGTAACTCTTGATTTCCTTTTACCAAACTCACTATTGCTTCTACCAAAGAACGGTAAATTAGTAACCAAGCAACTTCCTCTGGTGCTGACCCTAAACCTAGTGCTGATGTAGCTTCCACAGCATCTTTGGCTACCTCTCCCCACTGACCTAAGACCCCATTTATTACACCTTTTCCTAGTGATTTGAATAGTTCTTTAAAGTCAGCGTTAATGGGTTTATTCCATAATGCAACAGGTTTGCTGACTGAAAATCCAGAGGTATTGCTCATAACTGTTGTATGACGCTGGTAGATGTACTGAGTTAATATATTTCAACAAGGTTTGATCGGATTCTTACTGAAAACCAGCAGTAAATTTAATAATTTATCTGGATATTTTTATGCGTTGACCTTTTGAGGCTCGACGTTGACCTTCTGAGGCTCAACGTTGACCTTCTGAGGCTCAACGTTGACCTTCTGAGGCTCAACTTTGACCTTCTGAGGCTCAACGTTGACCTTCTGAGGCTCGACGTTGACCTTCTGAGGCTCGACGTTGACCTTCTGAGGCTCGACGTTGATCTTCTGAGGCTCAACTTTGACCTTCTGAGGCTCGACGTTGACCTTCTGAGGGTCAAAAATGCTTTGGCGACTTAGCGCTTATCGGTGAAGTCTAATATAGACCTAACCCCCAGCCCCTTCCCTACAAGGGAAGGGGAGTAAGATTTAAAGCCTCTCCCCTTGTAGGGGAGAGGTTTGGAGAGAGGTTAAAGTGTATTTTAGATTAACGAGATGCACTATATAAATCGCGGCTATACAGACAAAACCCGCACTTCGGCAAGCTCAGTGACCACCTGCGCGGGTTTCAAGAATCTTTAGATACAAAACGCAAAAAGGGCATAACAATGTTATACCCCTATAAATTATGTGTATTCTAGTAAGTTTACAACTGGTGTGATTACCTGTTTTAAGCTTTAGCTGACTGGTACTTCGGGTTGCTTTTTCTTAGAACGGCGGTTAAACCTGCGTCCCATCTCATCAATTACTGCATCTAAACCTGTGACATCACCGCTAGCTTTGGCATAGCTATAAACTGCTAATGCTGAGGCATAGGCTTCACTAGCAGCAGCTATACAGGTATCATCTACCAGTTCTTGCAGTTGTGTCAAAGATAACAGCACCGGATACAAGTCCTCATATATTTCTAAGTCCCGGCGCATCTCTTCTAAATCAAAAGAACGGGGCAAAAAGTTAGGGTTTTGTGTCGCTACTTCTAAAGCTTTGCTGACAAAAGCCCGACTTTTATCTCCCATTTTCAACATTGTTCGCCTGTCTTCGGGGGTCAAATCAACCAAAAACGGTAACTTTTCCCGAATAGTGGTTATCGCCTGCATGACTGCTTCTTTATCTGCTGGGGCGAGGCTAGCACTGATGCGATTTTCTGCCATTTTTAATACTCCTTTAGGGTACTTAATTTCAGTATTCCCAAAGTTGTAGAGGCGATCGCCTTTGTTGAGAGATAATTAACGATGAAACTGAATGCAGAAATCAATGCGTAAACAAATGATCGAATATACATCTCCACTAGATGCGCTGATTGCCCTTACCAAACAGGTAAATACCTATGAAATAAAGTACCAAATGAATTCAGAAGATTTTTTTGCCCAATATAGCCAAGGCGCAACTTCTGACGATGAAGTATTTGTCGAATGGGCAGGAAACTACCAACATTATCTAGCTCTACACCAAGATATAAAGAGCAAACTCAGAGATGTCGCGTAAAGTCATCCAAGCATATTTAGATGAAATCGATCAACTTTTACTCAACTGCTCTAACACATACGTTGAAGAATATAGTGCCGTAATTTTAACGACAGAGAGAGCTAATCTCCGCATTAGAATACGTTTCGCTCTCAAATATTGACTAGGAATCAGTGAAGCCTTTGTTATTGTAGATAATCAGATTACATATATCGATTACCGCTATCACTTTCAAAACGAGCAAAATAGTTTGATTTTTCGTTATGACAGTACACCACACTTTCCCAATTTGCCTAGCTTCCCGCACCATAAACATCTTTTCGATAACGTAATTGCTTGCGAAAAGCCACATATAGCCGATGTGCTACAAGAAGTGATGGAGTTTTTAGAGTCAAAACAAAACAATCAAATGTAACCGTTAAAATTTGCTCATTGATGCGTTCCTCCTAACCGCCAATCACAGCGATCGCATTCATCAGAGGAGAACACTCAAAAATACTTGCAATTGCTAATTGCTAACTTTGCTGTTGAAGTTCTAATTTTTTAAACCACGATCCAGTCAAGCTTGTATTTCCAGCAAAAGTGCCTGATAACCTGCTTGGACAAAATGTTGATCAGCCGTGGCTGCAATAATTAACCCCTGATCCTGCATGACAATAAACGAAATACAATCAGTTAAACCCCAGGTTTTGTCTAGACGGGATTGATAAAGTTTTAAAGCATGGTTGAGCAGTGGTGTGTCTACACTCACAATATACATATTTGGGGTTTGATAGCACTGTTGGATAAACTGCATGGCAGCTGTGCGATTAAAAGCACTCAAAGCATTACCAACTTCGATTAAAACAGCTTCAGTAACCCATACTTCAACAGCATTTCGGACACGCGGTAGCAGCGTTCTAGCCTTGATATGGTATTGATCGCGTGCATTCAGTAACGCCTGGATAAAAACAGTGTCTAAAAATATTCGCTCACCTGTCATGTGTTAATTTCAGGTTGACGTTTTGGTGTGCCATACAGGTAATAATCGTGTTGACTTGCCCAATCATCGGGTGCATCAACTGTTCCAGTTAAACCTTCTAATACATCCCATGCATCAGCTACTTTAATTTGAGATGAGTTAATATCCTCAGAAACAATGGTAATCACATAGCGTTTGTTCGGTTCTAAATCAAGTGGAATATCTGGCCGCAAAACAGAACCATCAAATGTAACTGTTAAAATTTTGCTCATTGTTCTATTTCTCCTAACCGCCAATCACAGCGATCGCATCAATTTCTACCAACACATCTTTAGGTAAGCGCGATACCTGCACACAAGCCCGCGCTGGGGCTGTATTTTCCGGGAAATATTTAGCATAAACGGCATTCACCGCCGCAAAATCATTCATATCAGCTAAAAATACAGTGGTCTTCACCACATCTTGAAAAGTCGCACCGGCTTCTGTGAGGATGGCTTCAAGATTAGCTAATACCTGCTCAGTTTGCTTTTTGACATCATCAGTGTAGACGACATCACCAAGGCGGGGATCGATGGCAATTTGTCCAGCTATAAATATAAATTGACCTGAAGCTGCGATCGCTTGATTATAAGGGCCGACTGGTGCGGGTGCGTTATCAGTATTAATTACTTTACGAGTCATAGATATTACTTTCTCTAACGATGTTTCCTGTTTACCGATTTCTGCTTCAGCTGCGATCGGTTTGTAGACTTCTCCATCTGGCATTATCGCACCAGTCAGGTCAGCATCTTTAAAGGTTGCCCCATAGATATTTGCCCCTGTTAAATTTGCCTTCTTCAGGTTTGCTCCATCGAAATTTGCCATCATCAAGTTTGCATCCGAAAGACAGGCTCTTTCTAGATTTGCTCTTTGCAGACAAGCTTTGTTGAGATTTGCTTTTTCCAAGCAAACCCTAACCAAATCCGCCTCAGCTAAATCTACCTCTGATAGATTACATTTCTCCAAAGTGACTCCCCTGAGTATGGCTTTCTGGAGATTTGCCCCATGAAAATTTACTTCAGTTAGTTTTATCTGAGTAAAGTTTGCGCTAGTCAAGTCTGCCCCACTCAGATTTGCATTACTGAAATTTGCACAACTTAAGTCCGCACCACTCAAGTCTGCCCAACTAAGATTGATTGAAGAACCCTCTATCCCACTCAAATTTGCATTTATTAAAGATGCTCTACTAAGGCTAGTATTATTAAGTTTCGCCCTAGTCAGGTTTGCGTCACTCAAATCTGCTCCATTCCAATTTGCATTAGATATATCTATATCAGTTAGGTTTGCACCCTTCAGGTCTATGCCTTGGCGATTTATAGTAAACTGCCGTCCCCCTGCGGCGTATTTCTCCAACAGTTTGCCAGCATCCATAACGCACCCTTAAATACCACTGACACAGTATAATCACAAAAACTTTGTGTCACAGATATTCCTCTCTTTTCTTCCTTCTCTTCGAGACGCTGCGCGAACGCGCCCTTTGCGCCTTGGCGGTTCGTTCCTCTTACCCCAACCTTGGACGTATCCCATAATGCCGATATCGCCAATAATCGCGCAGAATGCGATCGTGGTCAAAACATAAATCACCAGGCACACGCCAAGACTCAAAAATACCTACACCCTTAGCATCATCTCCAGCTACAGGTTCCCCCGTAGCTGTCGCTAAAAACACAATGCTAATGGTATGTTGACGCGGATCGCGATCGGGGTCAGAATACACCAGTAATTGTTCAACCAACTCTACCTGCAAACCCGTTTCTTCTTCAGCTTCTCGCCGCGCCGCCACTTCCACCGCTTCTCCATAATCTACAAAACCACCAGGAATAGCCCAACCTAAAGGTAGATTATGTCTTTCAATTAACACTATTGGCCGATGAGGTCGATCTACTAGTTCAATAATGATATCAACTGTCGGTGTAGGATTTCGGTAAGTCATAGTGATTTACTCATTAGTCATTGGTCATTGGTCATTGGTCATTAGTCACTTGTACTAAGTTTCGACTGCGCGGTAATCGAGCGACTTGTACTGAGCATAGTCGAAGTAAGTCGAGATTCAACTACCGCGTAGTCGTTGGCGTAGTCACTGAGCATAGTCTAAGTGCAGCCTCTCCAAGAGTTGTATTGGTTATTGCCAAAGGACAAATGACAAAGGACAAATGACAAACAAAATGAGTTTACTTGATTTCCCCTGCAAATACCGTTCCGTGATAAATTCGATGCGATCGCCTAGCGTTTCCATCAGACAATTGCTCCCTCTCATAATTCAGGTTACTTATGCCTTTTCCTAGATCCAGTGGCATTTTGCTGCATCCTACCTCCTTTCCCAGTCGATTTGGCATTGGGGATTTAGGCTTAGAAGCCTATCGCTTCATTGATTTTCTTAAAGAGAGCCATCAACAATATTGGCAAGTTTTACCACTGGGCCCCACTGGATACGGCAATTCTCCGTATATGTGCTACTCGGCAATGGCGGGAAATCCCCTGCTGGTTAGCCCAGAAAAACTGCGAGATGAGAATTTGCTCACTGAAGAAGACTTTGCCAATTTACCAGGATTTCCGGTAGAAAAGGTAGACTTCGAGCAGGTTGTGCCAATTAAGATTGGGCTACTCAAAAAAGCCTGTGACAACTTTAGAGCCAATGCTACGCCCATTCAGCAGAAAGAATTTGCGGGTTTTTGCGATAGTAAAGCTTATTGGCTAGATAATTACGCCTTATTTATGGCGTTGAAAGATGCCAACGACAATGCAAACTGGCACTCATGGAAGCCCGAATTTGTCAAGCGCGATCCCCAAGCATTGGAGCAAGTACAGCATCGGCTCAACGGAGAGATTTATTATTACAAATTCGTCCAATTTGAGTTTTTCCGCCAGTGGTCAGAACTAAGAAGTTACGCTAATATGCGCGGTATTCACATTATTGGCGATATCCCCATCTACGTATCTCATGATAGTGCCGACGTGTGGGCGCATCCCGATATGTTTTGCTTAGATCCAGAGACAGGTGCTGCTGCTCAAATGGCAGGAGTTCCACCAGATTACTTTAGCGCTACTGGTCAATTGTGGGGCAACCCGGTTTATAACTGGGATGAATTGCAAAAACAAGACTTTAAATGGTGGGTACAGCGCTTTGAGGCAATGCTGGATTATGTAGATATAATTCGCATCGATCACTTCCGGGGCTTCGAGGCTTATTGGGCTGTGCCGCAAGGCGAACAAACTGCCATCAATGGTAAATGGGTGGAAGCGCCTGGAGATGCTTTTTTTGAAGTGATTAGGCAAAAGTTAGGCAAGCTACCTGTCTTAGCAGAAGATTTAGGAGTAATTACACCGGGGGTAGAAGCACTGCGAGACAAGTATGAATTTCCGGGGATGAAAATTTTGCAATTTGCCTTTAGTGCTGATTCCGCTAATCCATTTTTACCATTCAATTATCCGCACAATGCTGTAGTTTATACCGGAACTCACGATAATGATACAACTATAGGCTGGTTCAATACAGCCGAGGACGAGGAAAAGCAAAACTTGTTGCTTTATTTAGGTTCTATCAGCCCTGATGGCATTCACTGGGATTTAATTCGCCTAGCTTTGAGTTCTGTAGCCAACCAAGCGATTATTCCCTTGCAAGATATTTTGGGATTAGGAAACGAAGCGCGGATGAATTTTCCCAGTATTGCAGAGGGGAACTGGGAGTGGCGCTATCAAGCAGGAGCGATAACAGACGAATTGCGCGATCGCTTGAAGGTTCTTACCAAACTCAATGGACGCGCCCCGGAAGATCAAGTCCAGTGAGGAGTGGGGCTGAGTGAGCAGGGGAGCAGAGGGGCAGGGGAGCAGGGAAGCAGGGGAGCAGGGGAAGCAAGGGGACAAGGGGACAAGGTGACAAAAGTTTAGAACTTACAACAAGTCTTTCCCCTTGTCCCCAATTCTCCTTGTCTCCAAGTCCTCTTTCCAATGCCCAACGCCCAATGCCCAATCCCCAATCCCCAATCCCCAATGCCCCATGCCCCATGCCCCATATTTCAAAATTTAGGTTTCGCAGCAATCCTAACTTCTTCCTCTTTCCCTGGCTCTCCCATTTCCTTAGCTTTCTCTTGATTGACGCTCACCAAGACACCACCAGCATTATCAGTTTTCACTGTCAGTTGCTCTTGGGCTTTCCAAACTCGGTGAGTTCCCTCTGGCAGAATACCCTCAAACTCGGTTTTGCCATCGGCTACTATACGAATCCAAGATGAGGCTTTCAAAGTTACACCAACCTGTACAACCTGTCCCTTTTGGACACCGTTGAGGGTATCGCTGACAGGTTGTACCTGTGTTGACTCTTTTAGTTGAGCTAGTTCTGGTTTAACAACAGACTTTTGTTTTGGATATTGCTGGTTTGGGCTATTACTTGCTTGTAGTAAAGCGTTATTTAATAACTGAGATAACCCATTTACAGAGCATACTATTAGCAATATGTAAAGAAAGTAAAGATGAATCGGACGTAGTTGAGCCAGGGGTGAAGTATTCCCCTTACTTAAAGGACTAACTTGGGCAGAACTGACCGGAAAAGTGCCAGAAAATTCGACTCCATTCAAGCCGAGTGCATCGGCAAATTGTCTGATCAAACCCTGAATATAGACTGGTTCTGGTAGATCGTTTAAATTACCTTCTTCGATCGCCTGCAATAATCGTCGGGGAATCCTGGTCAATGCAACCACTTGCTCTAGAGATAAACCCTGTTCTTGACGCAATGCCCAAAGTTGAGCGCCTAATTCTGCCAACTTTTCGGCTCGTTGTTCCTCTAATGAAAGTGATGGCTGGTGCTTATTCTTCTTTCTTAGCCATTTCATGCCTACTGACACTCCTTAACTCCACTGAATCAATAATTAGGTTGCGTTATTTGATCTTGCAAAAAGCGAATTTCATAATCTTTGAGGGAACGATATTTACCCTCTGACAAAAAGGGTTGCTTTGGAGTTTGTAATTGAATTGGGCCGATAGCAGTCCGATGCAGCTTGATTACTGGGTATCCTAACTGTTGAGCTATACGGCGAATTTGGCGATTTCTTCCCTCCTGCAACACTATTTCTAAAACGCTTTCTTCGGTACGACGTTCTATTAGATGTACCTTAGCGGCCCTGGTTTTTCTACCCTCCAACATCACACCTTGACGCCACATCTGTAGTACTGTTTCTGGAGGATGTCCTTTGACCAAAACATGATATGTCTTGGAAATACTATGACGTGGATGGGTTAGTCCAAATGTCAGTTCTCCGTCATTGGTCAGGATTAATGCTCCTGTAGAGTCTGCATCTAAACGGCCAACTGGGTGAATACCTGAACCCTCCCGTAATTCTTTCGGTAGTAAATCTAGGACTGTTGGTCTTTGATGAGGGTCGTAGCAAGTGGAAACCACTTTCGGTGGTTTGTGCAGCAATAGATATATTAAAGCCGGACGCTGCTTTTCGGATACAGACTGACCATCAATTGCGATCGCATCTTTTTCGGGATCGACTTTTTGGCCTAAATGTGCCAATACCCCATTAATCCGCACCCGTGAGTGCCTAATCATTTCTTCGGCTTCACGACGTGAGGCGATACCCCATTGAGCAAGAATTTTTTGTAACCGTACCTCCATGTGGAAATTGCTTATTTATTGTTATCAATTAAATGATATTTGCATTTTGTAGCGAGTAGGCATAAATGTTACATTTAAAGCTTATTTAATTTCGGTTCGGTTGTTGAGCAAATACTCTTAAACAGATTGGTTAAATGCCAGAGCAAAATCCCCAAACAACAAGTGGAAATAAAATCCGCATAATTACGCAAGTACTCACAACAGCAGTCAAGCTTTGGTTGAGAGCGCAGGTCAGCCAAATATCGGCATTAGAAGTGGAGATTAAAGCTAGCGATCGCCAACTTTTCTCTGGACGCATTCCTTTGGTATCTGTTTTTGCTACTCATGCAGTTTATCAAGGTCTCCTAATTACCCAAATTCAATTAATAGCAGAAAATATTCGGATAAATCTTGGCTCCGTACTCAAGGGAAAACCCCTGCGACTGTTAGAAACAGTACCAGTGGTTGGCAATTTGATCGTAGATGAGAAGGATCTTAATGCTTCTCTCTCATCAGACTTATTATCGACTGCTTTGAGCGATCTATTGGTTAAGGTTTTACCAAAAGGTTATCCCCAGTCACAACCAATCAAGTGGCAAGAAATTATCCTTGGGAACAACCAAATTATACTGCGAGGTTTGAGAGTAACCAATAGCGAAACAACGCCTCTAGAGATTTGTCTAGGCTTACAATTACTTAGTGGACATGAGTTGCAACTGGTACATATCCCAATCAAGCCAGACCAAGGAGATATATTAAAAAACAATTATGAGTACAATCTCGATCTTGGCTCAGATGTCGATATCCAAGAATTAACGCTGATCCCAGGAAAGCTGGTGTGTCGTGGGCGGATTAACGTTAACCCTTGACGGATCTCACAAATTAAAAAATATTAATACCCTATTTTAAATGATGTGGCGTCTAGTGGAACAAGAGCAGGGGTGCAAGGGGGACAAGGGGGACAAGGGGGACAAGGGAGACAAGGAGGAATTATTGAATAAATCTTTTCCTGTTCTTCCCCCTCTTCCTTGTCTACCCTGTCTCTTTTTAATGCCCAATGCCCAATGCCCAATGCCCAACTCACCTATTTACTAAGTAGTGGCAAAAGTAATGTCACAAAATAGTAAACCAAAGGAGCAGTAAAAATATAACTATCGGTACGGTCTAAAATACCACCATGACCGGGGATTAATTGCCCAGAATCTTTAACTCCAGCATCCCGCTTGAGCATAGATTCTGTAAGATCCCCTAAAAGACTAGCAATGCCAATCAGCAAACCCAATGCTAAACCAGTGAACGGGGATTCAGGCAAGTGAAGATAATAAGCTCCCGCTATGGCTACGGCAACACTTGAAGTAATACCAAAGACAGCGCCTTCAACAGTTTTTTTCGGGCTAATGTCAGATAGACGCGTTTTCCCAAAGAATTTGCCAATGGTGTACGCACCGATATCAGCTGCCCAAATACACAAAAAAGTTAGTAATGTGGCTGTAAAACCTTGTGCTAAAGAAGCGGAATTTGCTTTTTCCCAGAAATCTGTCCAGGTTGTGGGCCAGTAACCTCCCAAAGGGAGATTGCTAAAAGCAGCGCTATCAATTGCTCGTAACCGCACCCAGTAACTTGGTAAATAACCGACGTAAAATAGCCCCATAATAGAAGCGGAAACATCAGCGATCGTCGCAAATTTGGGTTGAAACAGCAGGTAAAAACAAATAAGTGTGCCAGCTATTGGCATCACAGCGTCAGCTAAACTGCCATCAAGGGTACAAATCACCAGCAATACTTGGCTGACAGCCATAGTGGTTTTAGCGGCGGGAGCGATGCCTCTGGCTCGCACCAAATTAAAATATTCCTGTTGACCCAAAAAGATGATAACCGCAAAGATGATGGTAAAGTACCAACCCCCAAAAAGGGTTGCAGAAAGAGCAAGAGCGATCGCAACAATTCCACTAATAATCCGAGACCAAGGCATAGAAGTATTGGGTACTGGGTATTGGGTACTGGGTACTGGGTACTGGGTATTGGGTATTGGGTATTGGGTATTGAGTATTTGGAAAACTTTTTCCCATCTAGTCCTAGTCCCTAGTCCCCAGTCCCCAGTCCCTAGTCCCTAGTCCCTAGTCCCCATGCCCCATTCCCTAATCCAGTTTCTCACCACTGAGGATAAAAATGGGATCGACGGCGGTAAAGGTTTGAGAAAAGCCGCGTGTCTCTAGGCGGTTAACCGCAGATTGGACGACTTCGATATTTCTAGCCCTTAATAGGGAAAAGCTTTGGGAAATAGCATACAGACTTTCTAGATTAGCAGCTGTGGCTACAACCCGACCGGATGGCGGCAAATAATGCCAAGCTGCTTGCAGTATTTCCTGAATGGGGCGACCTCCCTCGATACAAACGCGATGAGGGGTAATTTTGAGGTCATGTAAACATTCTGGGGCGCTGCCTTCAACAACTTCGACATTTTTCACATCAAAGCGATCGCAGTTACGCTTGATCAGACTAGCTACTTCTTCATCCCTTTCGATAGCGATAATCTGTCCGCCTGGACACAATAGCCCCACCTCTACCGGAATTGTACCCGTCCCTGCACCAATATCCCACAACACGGAATCTGATTTCAGCCGCAGTTGGGCAATCAATAGCAGTCGGACTTCTCGCTGGCTCAGGGGAATTCCTGGCAAATGCTCAAATAATTCATCGGGAATACCAGGGGTAATATAAGGCCAAAGTTGGGAGGGCATAGAATTACGCAATTATACTAAAGATATCGATTTGCCAAATTGAAAAGCTATCAGCTATAAAACTTTTCAACGGTAGCATTATAAGAAAACATAATGATTGGTGAAATATTAGGCGATCGCTACGAAATTCAGCAGCTATTAGGAAAAAAAGCAGGGCGACGGACGCTATTAGCTCGTGATTTGCAAACTCAGAAATTAGTTGTCATTAAATTACTCTCTTTTAGCAGTGACTTTGAGTGGGATTCACTCAAGTTGTTTGAGCGAGAAGCTGAAACTTTAAAAAACCTAGCACATCCCTCAATTCCTGGCTATTTAAACTATTTTGAGGTAAATTTACCAACCATCAAAGGATTTGCTCTAGTACAAACTTATATCCCTGCACAAACTTTAGAGCAATGCTTACAAACTGGGCGGACTTTTACCGAAGCTGAAGTCAAACAGATAGCCAAAGCACTTTTAGAGATTCTTGTTTACCTACATGAACTACATCCGCCTGTAATTCATCGTGATATTAAGCCTAGCAATATTTTATTGGGGGAGCGTTCTGGAAATAGTGTCGGTCAAGTTTATTTGGTAGATTTTGGCTCAGTGCAAACAGTCTTGGCTAGCGAAACCGGGACAAGAACTGTGGTGGGAACTTATGGCTATATGCCACCAGAGCAATTTGGCGGACGCACTGTTGCAGCATCAGACCTTTATAGTTTAGGCGCAACTTTAATTTACTTGGTGACAGGTACTCACCCAGCCGATTTACCCCAAAAAGATTTTCGCATTCAGTTTAAACAACTGGCTAATCTCAGTCCCAGCTTTAGCAATTGGTTAAAGTGGATGATTGAACCTAATTTAGAACGGCGTTTGAGTTCAGCTAACCAAGCACTCGCAGCTTTAGAGAAACCACTACCAACAAACTTGCCTACTTTAGTTGTTGGCAAACCAGATGGCAGTAAGATTCAACTAACCAAAAATTGGGATTTTCTAGAAATTATCGTTCCACCATCTGGTTTTGATCCATCAATAATATTTACAGGTTTATTTGCGATCGTCTGGAATTCATTTATTCTCTTTTGGACAATTGGCGCACTTTCAGCACCTTTTCCTGTCAACATCCCCTTTGCGTTGTTTTCACTTCCATTTTGGGGTGCTGGCTTGATGATGGTGTATAAATTTTTCTTTCATTTTTTTGGACGCATTTGCTTACGCCTGAATCCAGAACAAATTTCCCTAACTTGGGAATTGTTTGCTTGGAAATTTTATCGTCCCCGTGCATCGCCAAGACAAAGTATTAATAAATTAGTTTACATTCCCAAACATTTTACGAAAGATTCTGAAGGTACGAGAATTGCCGTTCCCGCACAATTGGATATTTGGGTAGGAGTAAAAAAATATCAACTTGGTGGTAGTGATGGTGCAATTAAATCGGAAGCGGAACTGGAATGGCTAGCTCAGGAATTAAGCGATTGGTTAGGTTTGCCAATTACCAATCCAATTAGAAGTTAGTTGCATTGATCGGTGGCGAACTTATGGGATGTGAGCCATCAATGTCTATATTTAATTACAGATGCCTTAGAGGAAATTTATATGTTTGGACTGGGATGGCCAGAAATAGCTGTAATTAGCATAGTCGCTATTCTAATTTTCGGCCCAAAAAAAATTCCTGAACTGGGAACTGCACTGGGTAAAACCCTAAGAGGTTTTAAGGAGGAGATGAAAACTCCCAGCGAGGAAACCAATCAGGGAGAAGAAAAACAGTAATTAAAAGAGTCAGGAGGAGCCAGCATCCTGCTTTCTCCTGATTCCTGGCTACAGTAAGGTATTCACCACAGAAGAAGGCGCGATCCCATTTTGGGAATCGATTATAGTTGTGCCGGAATTTGGTTGGTGTATCTCTTCCTTGGCTAAACCACGCAGCTTAATTAACTTAATGGCGCGAGTAACGCTTTCTGGCAAAATCACCACCAGGCTGTTATCAGGAGCCATATCTAAGCCTTTATTGATTGCTTGGGTTTCATCCAGAATTGATTCATAGCGGCTATCAGGCTTAACTTCTGTGATGCCTTGAATAATCAACTGGGCGGCTGAACCCCGTAAGCGTCCGCGTGTATCATCGTCTTCTTTGATGATGATGTAATCAAAAATTTGCGCTGCTAATTTACCCAAAGTAACAAAATCTTCGTCGCGGCGATCGCCAGGGCCCCCAATTACACCAATCCGTTGTCCTGTAGTCCAGTTCCGCACAAAGGAACCTACAGCTTCGTAACTGGCTGCATTGTGAGCATAATCCACTAAAGCGTGGTAGTTGCCCAAATTAAATAGATTCATTCGTCCCGGTGTTTGACTAACTGAAGCCCGGAAGGTTTTCAAACCAGCACGAATCTGCTCAATTGTGACGTTTTGCACAAACGCTGCCAAACTTGCTGCTAAAGCGTTGGCAATCATAAACGGCGCACGTCCGCCCATTGTTAAAGGTATATTTTCTGCTCTTTCTATGCGATGTGTCCAGTCACCTTTAACAATTGACAAATAGCCATTCTCATATACTGCCGCAACTCCACCCTTTTGGATGTGCTTTCGCACTAATTCCGAATCGGGGTTCATAGTGAAGTAAGCAATATTAGCTTTAGTTTTTTCTGACATCGCAGCGACGCGGCGATCGTCGGCATTGAGTACCGCATAGCCATCAGGGAATACAGCTTCTGCCACTACACTTTTGAGGTTAGCTAACTGCTCAATGGTATCTATATCGCCTATTCCTAAGTGGTCGGCGGCTACATTCAATACTACTCCTACATTTGCGGCTTCAAAGCCCAATCCAGAGCGGAGAATGCCACCGCGAGCCGTTTCTAGTACTGCTACTTCTACCGTAGGATCTTGGAGGATGAGATAGGCACTTTGAGGGCCTGTATTATCGCCAGCTTCTACTAAGTAATCACCGATGTATGTTCCGTCGGTAGTAGTATAACCTACTACTTTTCCAGTTTGTTTATAAATATGTGCTAGTAGTCGAGTCGTGGTGGTTTTGCCATTAGTACCCGTGATGCTGAGAATGGGAATTTGGCTAGATTGCTCGTTAGGAAACAGCATATCCATCACTGCACCAGCGACATTGCGGGGAATACCTACACTTGGGGCAACGTGCATCCGAAAACCGGGAGCAGCGTTAACTTCGACAATCACGCCATCCACTTCCCGCAGAGGACGGCTAATATCTGTGGTGACGATATCGAGTCCGGCAATATCCAAACCGATAATCTTGACTACTCGTTGTGCTAACCACAGATTTTCTGGGTGAATTTCATCGGTGCGATCGACGGCACTACCACCTGTACTCAAGTTGGCTGTTGCCCTGAGATAACAAATAGTGCCCTTGGGTGGCACGCTATTTAGGGTGTAACCTTGCCTTTCTAGCAGTTGGTAGCTGGTGCGGTCTAGTTCAATCTTGGTCAGGACGTTATCATGTCCTTCACCGCGATTTGGATCGAGGTTTGTTTCTTCAATCAGTTCGGCAATGGTGGATCTGCCGTTGCCAATGACATGAGCTGGGACACGTTCGGCTACTGCTACTACTTTGCCATTTACCACCAGTACCCTGTGGTCGCGCCCAACGTAATATCTTTCGACAATAATTGACCGAGAAACTTGTCTGGCAGCTTCATAAGCAGCCTCAGCCTCTTCCCAACTTCTGATATCAATGGTGATCCCACGCCCGTGATTGCCATCTAAGGGCTTGATGACGATGGGATAGCCGCCAACGAATTCAATGGCTTGTTCCAAATCGTCTAAGAAGTTGATTACTGTACCTCTGGGTACTGGCGCACCAGCAGCAGCAAGGATACGTTTAGTGGCTTCTTTATCGCAAGCTAGTTCTACGCCCAGAATGCTGGTGTTGTCCGTCATTGTCGCCTGCATCCGCTTCTGGTTCACGCCATAGCCTAGCTGAATCAAAAAGCGGGCTTCCAGCGCCATCCAGGGAATACCTCTTTTTTCTGCTTCTTTGACGATCGCTTCCGTAGAAGGGCCTAAGGAAGCATCACGAGAAAAGTCTTTCAGGTCTTGGATATCTTGCTCTAGTTCTGCCTTGGGATAACGGCCTCGATCGACAATACTCTGGCATAGCCGTACTGCGGCTCGTCCAGCGTAGCGTCCCGCTTCCTCATTCAGGTACTCGATTACTACTTGGTAAATTCCGGGTGTGGCAGTTTCGCGGGTGCGACCAAAGCCGACATGCATCCCAGCTAATTCTTGGAGTTCTAAGGCTACGTGTTCTACTATGTGGCCGATCATAGTGCCTTCTTTGACTCGCATCAGAAAACCACCGCGACAGCCAGGCGAACAATAGTGACCCTCCAGACTTGGCAGCGCCTCAACTAATCCTTCATAAAAGCCAGGGATTTCATTCGAGGGCGTCTCGCCAAGGTTTTCTAAATCGAGGCGCATGACGATCAGTTTGTGGCGTCGAATGCTCCAATAGTTTGGGCCGCGTAATGTCTGGATCTTGAGAATTCTCATGGGAATAGGTAGATGGAGATTCGGAACCAAAATTCTAGTTTCTTACTGGAATTGACCGCTAAACTGTTCGTTAAAAACAGTTTTTTCTTTTTACATGGTATTCTTATCATTTTTCTTTCTACGGTAAGAAATAATAAATGTGCGGTCAACTCAGTGTAACCTCAGATACTCTATCCCGTCAGCTGGAGATTCGGTGTACAGCAGGCAATACAGTCCGCTGGTACAAGTGGAAGCGATCGCCTAAGCTGAGGATATGAAGACGTAAATTATGTACGGTTAAAGGTTCATTAGCACCGACATGGGGTTCGTTAGTATGGGTCAGTTCGGTGGGATCGACAATGGTGACACTGCCTTTACCCATAACTTGTAGCCAACCATCACGTTCAAACACTGCACAAGTATCTTCGTCAATGCCAATACCTAAGCGATCGGGATGAGCTGCGATCGCACTAATCAGTCGCCCCATCCGATTACGGTTGTGAAAGTGTTGGTCAACGATTACTTCAGGAATAAATCCCAAACCCGTTGCCATATCCACTAGGGAACGATTGGGCGTCTCTCCACTCCCGCCGCCAGCAATCATGTGATGCCCCATCACCGCCGCTCCTGCACTGGTGCCTGCTAACGTAAGTTGCCCCGCCCTCACCCGCTGACGAATAATTTCCATTGCTGGCGTATCTGCCAAGACGCCACAAAGACGCAGCTGGTCTCCTCCTGTCAAAAATACCCCACTACAGGCTTCTAAGGATGCTTTGATCTGGGAGGCTTCACACTGTTCTCGTTCGCGGATGTCTAAAATCTCTACCTTCTGGGCACCCATTTCTTCAAAAATGCGAATATACCGACCACCGATGATGGCAGGTTCGCGAGAGGCAGATGGAATAATTGTAATATAAGCCTTACTAGCACCAGCGCGTCCAAAAAAAGTTCGTAGGATTTCGCGCCCATGAACTTTATCTTCTGCACCTCCGATAACCAGAACGGCGGTTTTAGTTGCTTGGGGTGTCCTCATTTCTAGCGATTTAGCTTGTAATTGCGGCATTTTGGTTCTCCTGTCAACAACTTCAGGAGCCATCGCCTTGGTGTTCGCATAGCGTCTCCGTCAGGAGAGGCAGCACGGTCTTGAGGGTTTCCCCCATGAGCGACTGCCGTGCATGGTTCCCCGGCTTGTGGCGAATGGCGTGTGAATTCAACAAGGTTCAGTTGCTGATAATTTTTGCGCTTTGCAACTTTTGAGAGGACACTTTTTGGAAGTTTGGAACTGGGGAAAGCCACTCTCCAAATTCTCGCTTCACGCTCGCATTGCCTCAGTCTAAACGTGTTTGTTCCCATTCCTCTCTGGCCAGCGCCTTGTTTTTCATCTGTCCACTTGCAGCAGGGCAAAATAGTCTTTGAGTAGCTAGATTCCCCCTTTAGAGTTGGGGAAAAGCAGTTAAGACTACGCTTTTTTCTGAGGCTGGCTCGATGCATCCTGGAAGTTGTTAACTTGATATGATTATTAATTTAAATGTAGTTGTGACAACATTTAAACATAAATTAAGTAATTAGAAAAACTTTTGATCCCATCTAAAATCCAGGAGGTCTGGTAGTTTTAGATACTATTGATAAAGTTTAACTGGAGTTTAACCCGACCTTGGCTTGCTGGTGTTTGCTAGACATTCAAATTTAAGATTAGTGTCCTCGAATACGAATAACTGTGCGCTTTGATATAGTTACGCTTTTTCCTGACTGTTTTAACTCTGTTCTCAATTCTGGGCTGCTAGGTAAAGCCTTAGCCAAACAGATTGCCGAAGTGCATCTGATTAATCCACGGGACTTTACCACTGATAAACACCGAAAGGTAGACGATGAACCCTACGGCGGCGGCGTTGGGATGCTAATGAAGCCAGAACCTATTTTTACCGCCGTGGAGTCGCTGCCGATTCTACCCCGAAGAGAAGTAATTTTGATGAGTCCACAGGGTCAAACAATTAATCAAGCTCTTTTGAAAGAATTGGCGACAAATTATGACCAGTTAGTAGTTATTTGCGGGCATTACGAAGGAGTGGATGAGAGAGTGCTGCATTTGGTAACTCGTGAAGTATCTTTGGGCGATTTTATTCTGACTGGTGGAGAAATTCCAGCAATGGCTTTGATTAATGGCGTAGTGCGGCTAATACCAGGAACCGTAGCCAAAACTGAATCTTTGACAGCAGAAAGTTTTGAGGAGGGGTTATTGGATTATCCCCAATATACTCGTCCTGCGAATTTTCGCGGTTTGAAAGTGCCTGATGTCCTGCTCAGTGGGAATCATGCAGCGATCGCTCGATGGCGTTACGAACAACAAATTCAAAGAACCCGCGATCGCCGCCCCGATCTCCTGGAGAAATTGATGCAGGGGGAGCAGGGGGAGCAGGGGGAGCAGGGAAGCAGGAAAGCAGGGGAGTATGGAGAGAAGAATAATTTATAACTCCTGACAAATGACAAATGACAAACGACAAATGACAAAAATTCGTATTGGTAACGGCTACGATATTCATCAACTGGTGAGCGATCGCGCTTTGATTTTAGGTGGAATTCAAATTCCCCATGAACTGGGTTTATTAGGGCACAGTGACGCTGATGTGCTAACACACGCGATTATGGATGCCATGCTTGGGGCATTATCTTTGGGCGATATTGGTCATTATTTTCCACCTAGCGATCCCAAATGGGCGGGAGCAGATAGTTTAGTACTATTAACTCAAGTACATCAACTGATTCGCGCTCAAGGCTGGCAGATCGGAAACATTGACTCGGTGATAGTAGCAGAACGTCCAAAATTAAAGCCGCATATTGAGAATATGCGCGACAAACTAGCGGCGGTTTTAGAATTACAACCAAATCAAATTGGCATCAAAGCTACAACCAATGAAAAATTAGGCCCTGTTGGCCGTGAAGAAGGTATATGTGCTTATGCTGTCGTCTTGCTAGGTGCTTCAGAATAACTTTCTTTAGCTTCTAATAAAGATATTCAAGACTGATTAGAATGTAAATAGATTAGTAATTATGAACTTTTTTAGACAAATATTTTTGGCAATTAAACGTTTTTGGCTGCCAATAATTTTTACTTCAGCAATAGCATTTACAGTTACCGCCTGCAACCCAGCTAACTTTAAAAGTCCCGCTGCTCAAGTACCGCAATTAGTAAGTAGCATTCTCAGCGATCCTAAAACTTTTAACTACCCCCTGAGTCAAGAGTTTCCTAATGTTTTTCCTTTAATTTACGAGGGGTTAATTACCCAAAATCCAATCACTGCAAAAATTGAGCCAGCATTAGCTGAATCCTGGCAAATTTCTGATGATAAATTAAAGATTGTTTTTACCCTACGCGAAGGGTTGAAATGGTCTGATGGTCAGCCACTAACAGTAGATGATGTGGTGTTTACCTACAACGATATTTACCTTAACGAAGCAATTCCTACAGATGTGAGAGACGGTTTGAGAATTGGTGAGAGTCGGAAGCTACCCACTGTGCAAAAAGTGGATGAGCGCCGGGTTGAGTTTATCGTACCAGAACCCTTTAGACCTTTCTTACTAAATACAGGTTCGCCAATTTTGCCTGCCCACATATTGCAACAATCAGTAAAAATCAAAGACCAAAATGGGAGTCCGATTTTTCTGACAAAATGGGGTGTTGATACTCCTCCCGACCAAATTATTGTCAACGGCCCTTACAAAATAGAGCGCTACGACACAAGTCAGCGTGTGGTCTTCCGGCGCAATCCCTACTACTGGCGCAAGGACGCTCAAGGTAATTCCCAACCTTATATTGAACGGGTAATTTGGCAAATTGTGGAATCAACAGATACCTCCTTGCTGCAATTTCGTTCTGGCGGGTTAGATACTGTAGGAGTGTCACCAGATTACTTTTCTTTGCTAAAGGTGCAAGAAAAACAGAGTAATTTCACAATTTATAATGGAGGGCCAACATCTGCTACATCGTTTGTTTGGTTCAATCTCAACAAAGGTAAAAGGGACGGAAAACCACTGGTAGATCCAGTTAAATCTCGGTGGTTCAATAATGTGCAATTTCGGCAAGCTATAGCTTATGCAATTGACCGCCAAACGATGATTAATAATACTTTTCGCGGCTTGGGTGTAGCACAAAATTCACCGATTTCTGTGCAAAGCCCCTATTACCTTTCCCCTAAAGAGGGGTTAAAAGTTTACGATTACAATCAACAAAAAGCGAAGGAATTACTGCTAAAAGCAGGATTTAAGTACAACAACAATCAGTTAGTAGATTCTCAGGGAAATCGCGTTCGTTTCTCTTTGCTTACTAATGCTGGAAATAAAATCCGTGAGGCAATGGGATCGCAGATTAAACAAGACTTGAGCAAAATCGGCATTCAAGTTGATTTCACGCCGTTGGCATGGAATACTTTTACTGATAAAACTTCTAACTCCTTGGATTGGGAAGCTTCTTTGATGGGTTTGACTGGCGGATTAGAACCGAATGACGGAGCTAATGTCTGGGCACCTGAAGGCGGATTGCACATGTTTAATCAGAAACCCCAAGCAGGACAAAAGCCGATTCAGGGTTGGGAGGTTGCTCCTTGGGAAGCGGAAATAGGGAATCTTTACATTCAAGCTGCACAGGAATTAGACGAAGCTAAAGTTAAAGCGATTTATGCCGAAACACAGCGGATTACTCAGGAAAATTTACCTTTTATTTACTTGGTTAATCCTTATTCATTATCAGCGGTGCGTAATCGTTTTGAAGGCATTAAATTCTCTGCTCTTGGCGGCGCATTCTGGAATATTGAACAAATTAAAGTAACAGAAGATTAGGCATTGGGCATTGGGCAAAACAGTTCCTTTAGCGGAAGCGGGGCGTTTAGCTCGTTCCGAGTTCCTAGTAAATAAGTAAGATTCACAACTCAGCACTCAGCACTAATTACTATTGAGGGGCATGGGGCATTGTTTATTCACAAAAAACAAATGACAAATGACAAAGGAAAAATGACCCATGACCAATGAAAAAACTTTGCGATCGCTCTTAGAAGGGGTTGCTAATGGTAAAGTTACGCCAGATACGGCATTAGACTCACTCAAAGATTTAACTTATGAATCTGTAGGTGAATTTGCCAAAATTGACCATCATCGCCAGCTAAGAACTGGTTTTCCAGAGGTGATTTGGGGCCCTGGTAAGACTCCCGACCAAATTGCTCAAATTATCGAGGTGATGCGCCTCCGCAATCCGGTGGTGATGGCAACTCGTATCGAACCAGCAGTTTATACCGTACTGCAATCAAAAGTTAGCGGTTTGCGATATTACGAATCGGCGCGAATTTGTGCGATCGCTCCCCCTACCATCGAACCACAATTTGCAGGTGAAATTGGCATTCTTTCTGCTGGTACTGCCGATTTAGCCGTTGCTGAAGAAGCGGCTGTCACTGCTGAACTTTCTGGTTTTCGGGTACAGCGTCTCTGGGATGTTGGTGTTGCTGGAATTCACCGTTTGCTGAGTAACCGCCACCTGATTGAATCAGCATCAGTGTTGATTGTCGTGGCGGGGATGGAAGGCGCTTTACCCAGCGTTGTCGCTGGTTTAGCGAGTTGTCCTGTGATTGCCGTACCCACCAGCATCGGTTATGGCGCAAGTTTTGGTGGTTTAGCACCTTTATTGACAATGCTTAACTCTTGTGCTGCGGGAGTAGGCGTAGTCAATATCGATAATGGTTTTGGTGCAGCAGTTTTGGCGGGGCAAATTTTGCGGACTGCCGAGAAATTGCGGTTGGCATCGGCTGCATCTTGAGTTAAGACATTGAAGTTATATCTAATATTTCAGTAAATATCAGTACTTAATGTAAAAAATGAACTGATACTGGAATTTTTCAGTCCTAACTTCTTAATTACCAAATATGAGCAATTACAGCGATTTGACATCTCAGTTACTTTGGCATTTGCCTGTAAATTTGACGGCACTAGCACAAACAATCACCGATCCAAACGTTATGGGTCAGATGCAAAAAGCTTGGAGCCACTTTATACAAACAGGTCAAGTGTGGGCATTGTTGATTGGTTTAGTCATTGGCTATATGATTCGGAATCTAACTAGCTACGGTTAAATTTAAAAGTTAGGAGTTGAAAGTGAGGAGTGAGAAGTTAGGAGTCAAAAACTCATAACTCCTCACTCTTAACTCTTAACTATCGCCCACCTTTTGATAATTTATGACCAAAAAAGAAACTTGGAGCCAGCGGTTTGAATCAGCGTTGCATCCAGCGATCGCTCGTTTTAATGCCAGTATAAGTTTTGATATTGAATTAATCGAATATGACCTGACTGGTTCTCAAGCTCATGCCAAAATGCTTGCTCACACGGGTATCATCTCTCCAGAAGAAGGAGAGCAACTGGTTGCCGGTTTAGAACAAATTCGCCAAGAGTACCGCCAGGGGAAATTTCAGCCCGGTGTCGATGCTGAAGATGTGCATTTTGCAGTTGAACGCCGACTGACAGAAATTGTTGGCGATGTAGGTAAAAAGCTGCATACAGCGCGATCGCGTAATGACCAAGTTGGAACCGATACCAGACTCTATCTCCGCGACCAAATCCAACAAATCAAAAGCCAATTACGAGAATTTCAAAGTGTTTTACTTGATATAGCCGAAAAGCACATTGAAACTCTGATTCCTGGCTATACCCACCTCCAACGCGCCCAACCCCTGAGTTTAGCTCACCACCTCTTGGCATACTTTCAAATGGCGCAACGCGACTGGGAACGCTTAGGAGACGTTTCTCGCCGCGTGAATATTTCACCTTTAGGATGCGGTGCTTTAGCGGGAACTACTTTCCCCATTGATCGCCACTACACAGCCAAACTATTGAATTTTGACGATATTTATGCTAATAGCCTCGATGGAGTGAGCGATCGCGATTTTGCGATCGAATTTTTGTGTGCTGCTAGCTTGATTATGGTTCACCTCAGCCGCCTTGCAGAAGAAGTCATTCTTTGGTCATCTGAAGAATTTCGCTTCGTCACCCTCAAAGATAGCTGTGCTACAGGTTCCAGTATCATGCCTCAAAAGAAAAACCCTGATGTTCCAGAATTGGTGCGGGGAAAAACAGGACGTGTATTCGGTCATCTCCAGGCGATGTTAGTCATTATGAAAGGGCTACCCCTGGCATATAACAAAGATTTACAAGAAGATAAAGAAGGTCTATTTGATAGCGTTAACACAGTCAAAGCTTCTCTAGAAGCGATGACGATTTTGCTCAGAGAAGGCTTAGAATTTCGTACCCAGCGGTTAGCATCAGCTGTAGCGGAGGATTTTTCTAATGCTACCGATGTAGCAGATTATTTGGCAGCACGGGGCGTTCCTTTTCGGGAAGCTTACAACCTTGTGGGTAAGGTAGTAAAAACTAGTATTGCCGCAGGTAAACTCCTAAAAGATTTAAAATTGGAAGAGTGGCAACAAATACATCCGGCATTTGCAGCAGATATTTATGAGGCGATTTCCCCCCGTCAAGTTGTTGCTGCCCGCAACAGTTACGGAGGTACTGGCTTTGTTCAGGTAAACAAAGCACTCATAGCCGCCCGTGCTCAAATTGCTCAATAGAGGGATTGGGAAACTGGGGAGTAGGGACAAGGGGGACAAAAAAGATAAGGGAGACAAGGGGAATAACTAATGCCCAATGCCCAATGCCCAATGCCCAATGCCCCAATCCCCAAAAATAAATAAGGGCGTACAAATAAATGTGCGCCCTAAAAGGTAAATAACCCAAACAATAAGGATTTAGGCAGACAACTTATTCAGTGTCAGCTGCTGCTGCGCCTTCTTCTTCCTCACTCTTTGGTGGTCTTTGTTGGAACCTTCTCTGCATTCTTCCTGTCGTAGTCCGTTTACGAAACTTTCTGGCATACGCCTGGTTACGTAGCGCCTTTTCTTTTTTCGGGTTACGGCGCTTGGCCATGTTCACCTCTATTAATAAACAACAAAAAAGTAGCAACTAGGCATCACGTAGGCAATATTAGTTACCAATGTTATTGATATACTTTTAACCTAGTGCAGCAATAAATACGCTTTAAACAGTGTACTAGTCTATCGCATTATACCTAACTTTGTCAATAAAAATTCTGAATTATCTCCACTAGCAAGACGAAAAATATCTTTTATTAGATTCCAATGTGTCAAATAGATTGTAAAATAGCTCACTAGTTGTTGTTATAGAAACAAACCAATTTTATTAATAAATAATTCAGTAATTAGTCATCAAAACTTAGCAGGCATAGGTGAATTTAAGCATGAAGTCTAATATTTGATTGAGCGATATTTAAATTAAGAGGAGATCTTAAACTCTAGTTAATTGCCTCTTATAAATTCAGATATTCAGAATTTTGGATTTTGACTTATTATTCATATTTTTTTATGTTTACTGAAAAACTATAAGTGATAGCTAGTTTCAATACCACTAATGCTTGCCATAAACTAAAAATATACTTGATTCAATAAATAGTATGTATATATAAATACAGTGCTTCTATTGAAACTTGATGTTAGAATCGATAGTATTCTACGTAAATCGTAAGAATAAAATCTCAACCCACAAACATTTTTGTATAAAATAAAACTCAACCAAAATTTTATTAGTTGAGCTTATGTAAGTGGTAGGGAAATATAGAATACAACACATAAATTTTGAAGATTGAACGTTATTGCTTTTTTTCCGGCAGCTGTCGAGTCCACACGTAGCTTATGGCGTATTGGACAAACAGTATTGGGTATAATATTTCGTCATCCCATTACTGGCACTAGTATCATCCCAATTTTACCCGATGGTCGGATTGTACTGATCCGACGGCGCGACAATGGTCTTTGGTCATTGCCTGGAGGGATTGTAGATTGGGGAGAAGATATTCCCAATACAGTGCGCCGGGAATTAATGGAGGAAACCGGGCTAGAATTGGTGAAAATTAACCGTTTAGTAGGAGTTTACTCTGCACCAGACCGCGATCCCAGAATCCATTCAATTTGTATTGTGGTTGAAGCCGAGGTGCATGGGACAATGGAGATTCAAGACACCTTAGAAGTCATGGAAATCCAAGCTTTCTCTCCCAGTTTACTACCTTCAGGAAAGATGTCTCACGACCATACTCGGCAGTTGCAAGACTACTTGAATGGTTTGACAACATTGGCATAATAATATTTTGTCATTTGTCATTTGTCATTTGTCATTGGTTATTTCCACCAAGGTTATGATTTAAGGAATCCTATCTCCTCTACGATAGGCTTCCCCAAGGAGACGCTAAACGAATTGCACCACACCTTTGTGTTTGTAATTTGACTAATGACTAATGACTAATGACTAATGACTATTTATTATGATGCTAAAAGTTAACTACTAAATAAAATGGATACACTATTGCGTAACTCCCGGAGAAAGCTCTCTCAAGGGCTATTATTCTGGCGTGAAGTCGGTGAAAAAACTCCTATAATTTTTTTACATGGTGCTTGGAATGAGAGCAGTCAATGGTTATCTGTGATGGAATCCCTTGCACAAGATTTTCATTGTTTTGCACCTGATTTGTTAGGGTTTGGTGAATCAGAAAATCCTAATATCTATCATTCGATAGATTTACAAGTTGAGTGTTTAGCTGAATTTTTGCAAGCTGTGAAGCTAGAAAAAGTATATTTAGTGGGGCATTCTCTTGGGGGTTGGATTGCTGCTAGCTATGCTTTAAAGTATCCAGAGAAAGTTGATGGTGTGGTACTGCTAGCACCAGAGGGCGTAGAGATAGCAGGACAAGAAGAGTATTGTCAGAAAATGCGGCGATTATTGAATTATCCACCACTAGTAGTTAAATTGTTGCGATCGCTCAGTCCTTTGACTAAAATCCTAGGTTGGCATGAAAAAATTGCACAAGACTTGCAGTTGCGTCAATCGCTATTGCCGTATCCCATAGGTTGCCAGTTACTTTTCAAACGGCGACAAGTAGAAATTGAGGCGGAATTACTGCAAAAGCAGCTTTACATGATAGATGTCCCAGTTTTTATTTTACAAGGTGGCCAAGATACTCCAGATGCTTTAGCTAGAAGCCGTGTTTATGCTCAACTGATGCCGAAAGTCGAGTTGAAAATGATTGCTCATGCCGGAAATGACTTGCCAGAATCTTGTGCTGAGGTTGTGGCGAGCGAGATTCGGGAGTTTATTCAAGGTATTTTAAAAAGTCATAATTTCAACGAATTAAACTAGCTCATTCAGGGTTTGTTGCCAATCCACTACACATATTCCTTCGCTCTCAAACCGTGATATGTGTTTCAAGTTTGTTGTCACAACTATGACCTGATTAAAACTCCTTAATTAAAGAATTGCTTGAGTAGCAAGAATTACATCACCATCCAAACTTTCATTGCTTGCTGTAGGCTTCCCCTGGTTTCGTACCCATGCCCATAATTCGGCTGCTTTTCGCATCGTTTCGGGAGTCAGTGGGATGAGACAATCTTGGCTAAGTTTGTTGAGGCGATCTATACTCTTTTGTTTTCCTTGTCTCAATAGTTCACGCCGAAGTTCATAATCAGCTATTTCTGGCACACGTATAACAGTTTCGGTTTTCTGTAAAGATTTCAACCACTGTTGGACTTTTTGGTTTACTTTTGGATGTGTTACTTGACTCAAAGGATGAGTGTCTAGCAATATGGCTCTACCCATCTAAGTTTTTATAGTGATAACTGATTTTGGTTCAAAGCTGTCTCAATCTGTGGGTATGTTTGCTCATCGTATCCAGATTCATCAGCCATCCATTCGTCAACCAGTTTTATTACCTTTTCTAAGGAATCATCCCCTTTTGCTTCCGATTTAGAAAATTGGACAACTTGATATTCATCTAAATTAATGTGTTCTAAGTTTCCTGAGATAATAGCGGATCTGATCTGACCTCTTATACTCGACCCCGGAATCATAGGGGGGAATACAGCAGCGATATCAATGTCTCTCGTTTCACTAGAAACAGACATTGCTCTTTGATAGCTTCCAACACTCAAAATATTGAACAGTGGAGAAGATTTTTCCTCAATCAACGCATCGATTATTGCCCTAAGTTTGAAAAGATCCACTAAAGAAAGGGCAGCAAGTTGTTGCATAATTACATAAAGCGATGATGCTTTGGGCATAACTTCCCTATGGGTAAACTTCTCTCTTCATTTTATTCCATCTGTACTATCACCCATTACTATTTCGCACATTCCCCAAAAAATCAAATTTGCTTCCACAATTAAACGATCTGCAATTTCAGGATATAAAGCTTGCAAATAGTTAATTAATAAAGTGCGATCGCCCCCTTTAATTGCAATATTACCATGAGGAAATAACTGCCACCACGCCTCAATAAAATCTTTAATTCCAGCTAATACTGTGTAAATTATCCCGCTTTGAATTGCTTCTTTAGTATTGAGAGCAAAACGTGCTGGTAGAGACGGAAAATTTTGCATTTCTACTAATGGTAATTGTCCTGTTTTTTGACCGAGAGTTGCAAATTGCAAGCCTAATCCCGGCAAAATTGCACCTCCAACTAGACACTCATTAGCATCCGCAGCCGTGAAAGTTAGCGCTGTTCCAGCATCAATTACCAACATCGGAAAACCCCAAGTTTTCGCCGCACCCCACAAAGCTAAAGCGCGGTCAATTCCTAGTGTGGGATACACGCCTTTTAGTGGTATTTGGTCTAAGGTAATAACGCGAACATTTGGGTAAGTTTGCCAAATAGCAGTTTGACTGGGAACTACTGAGGCAAGGACAACAGGGCACGGGGGCAGAGAGACAAAAGCGCAAAGGGGTGGAGTATTTGTGAGAAAATTACTTTGTTGATGGCTTGGAGAAATTGCCAGCAATAAATCATCTAGGGTTTGAAATTCAGTTAGATGTTGTATGACAGACTCAGCAAGATAGTCGGTATCCCAAGCTGAGTAAAGTGTCTCGCCAATAAACAATGCCCAATGCAGCCGCGAATTACCAATTTCCAAGGCTAGCCAAATTTCCTCTCTGTGCCTCTGTGGTTTCACACTTTTAACTTTTTTAAGTCAACTATAGGTTTTTTAATAAAAATTAACATTAAAGCCGTGTAACAATAAAAGAAGAGGAAGAAATACTCATTGTGTCAAGGAGGGAGTTATGGTAGCACTCACAGAAAAAACTGAAAAACGGCTCACCATACAGACTGTAGAGATTGCTCAAGAGACAACGGCTATTCGCTCTTTGGATTGGGATCGCGATCGCTTCGATATTGAGTTTGGTCTGCAAAACGGCACCACTTATAACTCGTTTCTCATTCGCGGGGAGCAGACTGCCTTAGTTGATACCTCCCACGAAAAATTTCGCCAACTATACTTTGATACGCTCACCGGATTAATCAACCCAACAGAAATTGATTATTTAATTATCAGCCACACGGAGCCAGACCATAGCGGTTTAGTTAAAGATTTGCTGCTTATGGCTCCAGAAATAACCGTTGTCGGTTCTAAAGTGGCGATTCAGTTTCTGGAGAATTTGGTACATCAGCCATTTAAACGGCGGATTGTGAAAAATGGCGATCGCTTAGATTTGGGCAATGGGCATGAATTTGAATTCGTGATTGCTCCAAATTTACATTGGCCGGATACCATTTTCAGCTTTGACCACAAAACCAAAATTCTCTACACCTGCGACGCTTTTGGGTTGCACTATTGCTCAGATAGCACCTTTGATGAAAACCTGGCAGCGATCGAAGAAGACTTTCATTACTACTACGATTGCTTGATGGGGCCCAATGCCCGATCGGTTCTATCTGCGCTGAAGCGGATGGCGGAACTGAAAACGATCGACATGATTGCCACAGGGCACGGCCCATTATTATCTCACAATGTAGAAGAACTAGTTGGACGTTACCGCACTTGGAGCCAAAGCCAAACCAAGGCAGAAACAATAATTGGGATATTTTACGTTTCTGAATACGGATATAGCGATCGCCTAGCGCAAGCAATTGCCAACGGTATCGGTAAAACCGGTGTCGCAGTGGAAATTGTCGATTTGGGATCTGAAGTCGATTTACAAGAACTGCGGGAACTAGTTAGCCGTTGTGCTGGACTAGTCGTTGGATTACCTCCGGCTTCTGGCGCTGCGAACATCCAAGCTGCACTCAGCACTGTTTTAGGATCGACCAAAGAAAAGCAAGCTATCGGCGTATTTGAAACCGGTGGTGGCGATGATGAGCCAATAGATCCTTTGGTGAGTAAATTCCGCAATTTAGGTTTGACAACAGTTTTTCCACCAATTCGGATTAAACAAACGCCGACAGAAAATACTTACAAGTTGTGTGAAGAAGCGGGTACAGACTTAGCTCAATGGGTAACACGCGATCGCAACATCAAAGCGATGAAATCCCTTGGTGCTGACTTAGATAAAGCACTAGGTAGAATCAGCGGTGGGTTATATATTATTACTGCTAAAAAAGGCGATGTATCCAGTGCGATGCTAGCCTCCTGGGTTGCTCAAGCTAGCTTCAAACCGTTGGGATTCTCGATTGCAGTCGCCAAAGATCGGGCAATTGAATCACTCATGCAAGTAGGCGATCGCTTTGTTCTCAACGTTTTAGAAGAAGGCAATTTCCAACCATTAATGAAACACTTTTTGAAACGGTTCGCCCCTGGCGCAGATCGTTTTCAAGGTGTGAGAACTCAGCCAGCCGAAAATGGTGCGCCCATCCTCAACGATGCCCTCGCCTACATGGAGTGCGAAGTCATCAGCAGAATGGATTGCGGCGACCATTGGGGAGTATATAGCACAGTCTACGCCGGAGGAGTTTCTAAACCAGAAAGTTTGACTGCTGTGCATCACCGTAAAGTCGGCAACCATTATTAACAAGGGGAGCAGGGGAGCAGAGGGGCAGGGAGAATAATTAATAAGCAATGCCCAATGCCCCATGCCCCATGCCCCATGCCCCATTCCCCAATAAAGCTATGTCAAAAAACAAACCCCGTGACGTTCAAGTTTTCCCGATTGCGACAGATACGAGAATACTGCGATCGCGCAGTTGGTCAAGGCTGAGATTTGAAATTGAATATGCTCTTGCTAAGGGTACAACTGCTAATTCTTATTTAATTGAAAGCGAGAAAACCGCCATTATCGATCCTCCAGGGGAAACCTTTACGCAAATTTATTTAGAAGCTTTGCAACAACGTTTCCATCTTGAAGATTTAGATTATGTAATTTTGGGACACGTAAATCCTAACCGTGCTGCAACTTTAAAAGCTTTATTAAAAATTGCCCCGCAAATCACCTTTGTGTGTTCTAATCCAGGGGCGAGAAATTTACGTGCGGCGTTGGAAAATCAAGATTTGCAAATTCTTGTGATGCGGGGCGAGGAAACTCTAGATTTGGGTAATGGGCATAATTTAGAATTTATTCCCACTCCCAATCCCCGCTATGCCGATCAACTTTGCACCTACGATCCACAAACAGAAATTCTCTACACAGATAAGTTATTTGGGGCGCACGTTTGTGGAGATCAGGTATTTGATGAAGGCTGGGAAGTATATAACGAAGATCGGCGCTATTATTTTGATTGCCTGATGGCTCCCCACGCTCGTCAAGTTGAAACAGCGCTGGATAAACTGGTCGATTTTCCTGTGAGAATGTATGCCACTGGACACGGGCCTTTGGTGCGCTATGGCTTAATCGACCTAACCAAAGCTTATCGGGAATGGAGTCAACAGCAAACATCTGCTGACTTGACAGTAGCGTTAATTTATGCATCAGCTTATGGAAATACAGCCACATTAGCCCAAGCGATCGCTCGTGGGATCACAAAAGCTGGTGTTGCCGTAGAATCGATTAACTGCGAATTTACGGAACCAGAAGAAATCCGAGCGGCTGTCGAAAAAGCGGGTGGTTTCATCATCGGTTCTCCCACTCTCGGCGGTCATGCACCGACACCCGTGCAAACAGCTTTAGGGATTGTGCTATCCACCGCTACTAACAATAAACTCGCCGGTGCTTTTGGTTCCTTTGGCTGGAGTGGGGAAGCGGTTGATTTAATCGAGAGTAAATTAAAAGATGCTGGCTATCGGTTTGGTTTTGATACCATCCGCGTCAAATTCAAACCCGACGATGCCACCTTACAATTATGCGAAGAAGCTGGAACCGACTTTGCCCAAGCACTGAAGAAAGCGAGAAAAGTGCGATCGCCAAGTCAACCTGCAACAAATGTAGAACAAGCAGTTGGTCGGATTGTCGGTTCTCTTTGCGTTCTTACAGCCAAAGAAGGCGATCGCGCCAGTGCCATGTTAGCCTCTTGGGTGTCTCAAGCCAGCTTTAGTCCACCTGGTTTAACCATCGCCGTTGCCAAAGATCGGGCAGTAGAAACACTGACGCACACAGGAAACAAATTTGTCCTCAATATTCTTAAAGAAGGGAATCACCTGGGATTGATGAAGCACTTCCTCAAACCTTTTGGCCCAGGACAAAACCGATTTGCTGATGTCGCCGCCGAAGAAGCTGAAAGCGGTTCTCCCATACTTACGGATGCTCTAGCATATCTCGAATGTTCCGTACAAAACCGGATGGAATCTGGCGACCACTGGCTGGTTTATGCGACTGTCGAGAGTGGCAAACTGTTGGATACTGATGGCGTTACAGCCGTGCATCATCGCAAGTCGGCAACTCATTATTAATTAGGGACTGGGTACTGGGGATTGGAAAATTCTTCCCCAGTGTCTATTACGTACAGCTATGTGCTTTCCGTAGACTATTAATAATTATGAATTAATATTAGACCTTTCTGGAAAATAACGTATCAGAAAATCTTGTGGTGTCAAAATGGAAATTCCATTAAACTCTATTAAAACCAATAAATCTAAATCACCAGTAATAATTGCTTCAGCATTTGCAGCAATAGCCGCAGCCAGAACTATAGTATCTTTTGGATCGCGTAATTGAGGAGCGCTGACAGAAACAGTTAGACAAAATTGGAGTACATCTTTTGTAGCATTAATTATATCTTCTACTCTTAAATTTAAAGACTCGATTTTAGACTGAAATTTTGGACGGCGCAAAGTAGTTTCTAACTCTAAAAATAAAGCATCAGATGCAAATATAGTTATTTTCTGCTCCTCTGCCAGTAGCAAAACTATATCTGGCACTCCTCCCCAAAGTAATCCTGAAATCCAAACATTTACATCAACTACAACCCTCATGTTTCAGTCCAAAGTTCTTGCCTAACTTCCTTGACTATTTGATTAATTTCTTCGAGAGTTGGTTGATTTGGATCTGAACCAGCCTGCATCACTCGTTGCCTTAATTCTTTTAATGTTAATCGGTTGTTTGTTTTTTTAAACACAATTTCATTTTCGGTAACAAATACTTCATATTCTGTACAAGGCTGAAGCTTTTCCAAAACCTCTAGAGGAATTTCTAGCTTTCCATCAGCTGTGACTTTGGCAATAATAGTTGTGTTCATAATCTAAATCTTCAGGTTTGATTCGATTTTATCCTTTTCTTGTTCTACATTTAGTGATTAAATAGGAACCTCAGCTTCCGCCACAAAAGCTTCTAGGACTGGTGATTGCTCTTCTAAAACCTCTTGACCAAATGTCTCGATATGGCAGTGGATAGCAGATTTAACATCAGCTAGTGCTTGTTCATAGCTGTCACCTTCGCCAACTACAACCCCCTTGATACCCAAGGGATATACTACGTAACCGTCATTATGTTTTTCAACAATAATTTTTATTACTCTCATTGTCATATAAAAGAACGGCTGAAAAGTTCGGGGGAAGGTAAGACTTAAGCACAATAAATCTCCAACCCCCTTAAAAATTTTTCTCTTAGTTCGTGGCTATTTGCTAAAGCTGTAAATTTGCTGCGTCTCCAAGCGATCGCTAATCGATGAAGGCAATGTACCATCGGCGAATGTCTGCCGATCTAGTTGGACTTGTAAATTACTCAAAGGATCGCAACCAGAAGAAATCAGAAATTCTAATTTCTGGATGTAAGGCACAGTTGCGAGATTGTCTAGAATTTGGAAGATTGCCTGTATGTAAGGATGACCACTCTGCTGATACCAATCACAGCTAGCAACTTTTGCTTGATCGAAACCTAAGTGTACTGTTAAAGATGGCTCGTCAAATAAAGCGATCGCTAAGGGGCGCGCTTCTTCCTGCAACAATAGATCGTTACTTCTGGCTAAGTGTCGCAGTTTCTCTAAGCGTTCATAACGTTCGGTTACAGCTTCCGGGTCATCTTGCCAATGGATTGCTACTGTTACTAGATAAGTTTGTAACAGCATGTGACCCAGCTTTTTCGCCTTTGTCGCCAGATAATAGGAATTGTAGTCGTTTGCCTCAATTAACAATGGCACGCGATCGACTACTTCCAGCCCATAACCCTTGACACCTGCAATTTTGCGGGGATTATTGGTGATCAGACGAATCTTTTTGATGCCCAAATCCATGAGCATTTGTGCCCCCATCCCGTAGTCTCGCAAGTCAGCAGGAAATCCCAAACGCTCATTTGCTTCTACTGTATCTAGTCCCATATCCTGCAACGAGTAGGCTTTGAGTTTGTTAATCAAGCCAATTCCCCGCCCTTCTTGACGCAGGTATACAACTACACCTTGACCAGCAGACTCAATCATTTTCAGTGCAGCTACAAGCTGCATCCGACAGTCACAGCGCAAAGAACCCAAAGCATCACCAGTTAAGCATTCTGAGTGCATCCGTACCATTACTGGCTCATCTTTGAAGTTAGCGGGATCGCCTTTAACAATTGCCACGTGTTCTGTATTATCTAAAGTATGGCGATAGGCGTAAATTTCAAACTGACCGAATTGACTAGGCAGCTTGGTAATAACCTCACGATACACTAAGCGATCGTGCTGTAGGCGATAACTGATTAAATCCGCAATGCTAATAATTTTTAAATTGTGACGTTTAGCGTATTCAACTAACTGCTGCAACCGCGCCATTGAACCATCGGAGTTTTGAATTTCACAAATTACCCCCGCCGGGTATAGCCCTGCTAATCTCGCTAAGTCCACAGCCGCTTCCGTATGTCCTGCGCGTTTGAGTACGCCTCCAACCTTAGCTCGAATCGGAAAAATATGACCAGGACGACGCAAATCGGTAGGTTTTGTGGCTGGATTGAGAGTAACCTGGATAGTTCGGGCGCGGTCTTCTGCTGAAATGCCTGTAGTGACACCTAATTCTGGCCCGGCATCAATACTGACAGTGAAAGCAGTTTGGTTAGTATCTGTAATGTTGCTTACCATCAAGGGTAAGTCTAGCTCGTCTAGGCGATCGCCTGTCATTGCCAAACAAATTAGTCCTCTTGCTTCCACCGCCATAAAATTAATCATGTCGGGTGTGGCAAATTGGGCAGCACAAATTAAGTCGCCTTCATTTTCTCTATTTTCATCATCTACCACTACAATGACGCGACCAGCTTTTAGGTCTGCTAAAGCGGCATCAATCGAATCAAATTTAAAAGCTTGGGTAGGATTAGGCTGTGACACAGAAGATTTCCAGCTATAAACGTAAATTTTTTTAACAATTTCTTCTTTTAGATTGTAGCTCCTTTATAAGGCAGAGAAGTAGACTAGCAATGATTTGATAACGGGGCAAAAATTTTTGCCATTAAAAGTGGGGATAAAGTGCAGCGATCGCAAAGGATCAAGAGGATGAGGAAGCATAATAATCATTTGTTTGCTCCCCCATCTTCTCGGAACAAAGTAGAGGGGTTTAAGACCTTTTGTGTGCTGTGCGTCTGGTCGCTGATATTGTTGATAGCTGAGAACAAATTAACCATTCATGGGATAAGGATTTCAGATCATGGGCAAATTTAGACGCGTACCCGTTGGGATTGTTGGCGCGTCGGGCTATGGTGGAGTGCAGTTAGTACGACTACTGATGGATCACCCAGAAGTTGAAATGGTTTATTTAGGAGGTGAGACTAGTATCGGGAAATCCTTTGGGGATCTTTACCCGCATCTGGCTCATGCAACTAACCTGCTAATTGAGGCAGTAGAACTAGAAATAATTGCTCACCGCTGTGAAGTAGTTTTCCTGTCTTTACCAAATGGTCTGGCTTGCCAAATCGCACCCAAACTTTTGGAAAAAGGATGTAAAGTACTAGATTTGAGTGCAGACTATCGGTTTAGTGATTTGACAACTTATACCAATTGGTATGGTACAGAGAGAAGCGATCGCACAATTGCAGCGACAGCAGTTTATGGATTACCAGAACTTTATCGCGATCGCATTGCCGAAGCTCAACTTATTGGCTGTCCCGGTTCCTATGCCACTGCTAGTCTTCTTGCACTTTCGCCACTTTTAAAGCAAGGCTTAATCAGACCGGAAACAGCTATTATCGATGCCAAGTCTGGCACATCTAGTAGCGGACGGCAGGCTCAAACCAACTTATTACTAGCTGAAGCCGACAACTCCATAACAGCTTTTAATGTTGGTCGTCACCGTCATACCCCAGAAATTGAGCAAATTTGCAGTGACTTAGCCGGTCACGAACTCATGATTCAATTTACACCGCACCTGATCCCAATGGTACGCGGTATTTTGGCAACGGTATATGCCACAATGAGCGATCCAGGTCTAGTGCGAGATGACTTAATCACAATTTTCTCAGCCTTCTACCGCAACTCTCCTTGGGTAAGAGTCTGCGGTAGCGGCGTTTACCCCCAAACCAAGTGGGCTAACGGCAGCAATCTTTGTTACATCGGTGTAGAAGTTGACCCACGCACGGGTCGCGTAATTGTCATGTCAGCAATTGACAATCTAATTAAAGGACAGGCGGGCCAAGCTATTCAGTGTCTAAACCTGATGATGGGCTGGGATGAAACCTTGGGGTTGCCCAAGTTGGGGTTTTATCCTTGATTGGGGATTGGGTACTGGGGATTGGGTATTGGGAAGAATTCTTGCCCCAGTCCCTAGTCCCCAGTCCCTACTTCGGCCCTAACCCTACAGCACCAGCATAAACGGCGCGATCGCCTAGTTCATCTTCAATTCGTAGCAAGCGATTATATTTTGCTACGCGTTCGCTGCGACACAGAGAACCTGTTTTGATTTGACCGGCACGGGTTGCTACAGCTAAATCAGCGATCGTTGTGTCTTCTGTTTCACCAGAACGATGGCTAATTACTGAACGGATGCTGTTGCGAGTTGCCAAATCAATTGTTTCCAAGGTTTCGGTAAGCGAACCAATTTGATTGAGTTTAATCAAGATGGCATTAGCGGCTTTTTCCTGGATGCCTCTTTGCAAGCGAGTAGCGTTAGTCACAAACAAGTCATCCCCTACCAATTGCACCCGCGAACCTAACTTCTGGGTGAGCAATTGCCAACTTTGCCAATCTTCTTCGTGCAAGCCATCTTCAATTGACACAATTGGATATTGGTCAACCAGTTGTCCTAAATAGTCAATAAACTCTGTCGGGGCGTGAGGTTTACCATCGTAAACATACTGACCATTCTTGTAAAACTCGCTAGCCGCCACATCCAACGCCAAAGCTACTTGTTCCCCTGGCTTGTAACCAGCTTTCTGAATGGCAGCAACCAGCAATTCCAAAGCCACCTGATTAGATTCTAGGTTAGGAGCAAAGCCGCCTTCATCGCCCACACCAGTAAGCAAACCCTTCTCATCTAATACTTGACTGAGAGTAGCAAACACCTCTGCACCCCAGCGCAACGCTTCCCGAAAGGAAGTTGCGCCAATTGGGACAATCATAAACTCTTGAAAATCCACGTTATTTGAGGCGTGTGCGCCACCGTTAATCACGTTCATCAACGGCACTGGGAGCAAATTCGCTAAAGGGCCACCCAAATAGCGATATAGAGGAATTTCTAGAGACTCAGCACCAGCTTTAGCAGCTGCTAAGGAAACCCCCAAAATTGCATTAGCCCCCAAATTTTTTTTGTTAGCAGAACCATCTATCGCAATCATTGTGCGGTCTAGCAGTTCTTGATTGAGGACATCCAAGCCTAACAATTGTGGCGCAAGTGCTTCTTTGACGTTTTGTACTGCCTTGAGTACGCCTTTGCCCCCGTAACGGCCTTTATCGCCATCACGCAGTTCGTGAGCTTCAAAAGTGCCAGTAGAAGCACCACTGGGAACTTGCGCCAGTCCGACAACACCATTAGCTAAATGTACTTCGGCTTCAATTGTCGGTCTACCGCGTGAATCAAGAATTTCACGGGCTGCGATCGCCTCAATTGCAGTATCTAGAAATTTACTCATCTGTACTTTATCCTTTATTCGAGTGTGTTACGCATCCAGTCCAGTTGCCTAACCCAATCGCTAGCATAGGTGGTTAAGAGACTTTCTCGGCTGAGATTAAAGAAGATTTCCATTATCAGGGATAGGGAGCAATGCCCAGAATGGGTAATTGTTTATCCTGTCCTTTCGGCTTTTAATTCTTTCTGTGACAGCATTTTTACCTTAAGACTTTGAGCTAGGTAAAATGTTTGCAGAGAATAACACTAAATCAATTACAGAGAAAAGGTCAATATGCGATTACTACACACAATGCTGCGGGTGGGCAACCTTGAAGAATCTTTAAAGTTCTACTGTGAAATTCTCAAAATGAAACTGCTGCGCCGAAAAGATTATCCAGGCGGAGAATTTACCCTGGCTTTTGTTGGCTATGGCGACGAAAGCGACAACTCGGTAATCGAACTAACCTACAACTGGGGTGTAGAAAAGTACGAATTAGGTAATGCTTACGGTCACATTGCCCTTGGCGTTGATGATATTTACGCTACGTGTGAAGAAATTCGCACTCAGGGCGGTAAAGTCGTGCGCGAGCCAGGGGCAATGAAACATGGTTCGACGGTAATTGCTTTTGTGGAAGATCCTGATGGGTATAAAATTGAACTGATTCAACTGGGAACTCAAGGTTCGGCAGTCAAACAGGAATCACAAGAGCAACTTGTGAGTCAATAATTCTATCAGGGATTTCCAAAAAATTAATTATCCAGTAGAGTGGAATGTCATTTATCTAAGCTGGATTCAGATCCCCGACTTCTTTAAGGAGTCGGGAATCTGGGCAGCAATTTGTGCTTAAGAGCGATCGAAAAATCTACACTGATGTCTTAAAAAGTGGAGCTAGAAAGAGATTGATTCTTCTGGCACACTGTCATCTGGTGTCAGTAAACACAGAAGACGCGCTAGAGTTTTCCCTTTTTGGGCGGGTTAGGGGATCTCCTCTACGTAAATCCTATTAGTATTTCCCCAATACTGTCCTTGATGAGCAATATTAATAGCGAAGTCAAATAGCCAGTCGTAGACATCGCTCCAATAACACCATTGGGGAAAGTCTGCTCATAACAGTGTTTTCGTTTTAAATTAGGAAATAGGCAATGGATTAAACTATCATCAATTGCCAATCCAAAATTGCCACTGGAGATACACGCGGATATCCGCCCAGAATGTTTGGATAATTATCTGGGTATTAAGGAGTAGGGTTACAACCACTCTCAACTCCCTACTCCCTTTAATAATCCCCAATCCTTAAACTAAAAATTCAAATTCTAAAATTCTAAAGATGCAACCTACAGATCCAAATAAATTTACTGATAAAGCCTGGGAAGCAATTGTTAAATCTCAGGATATAGTCCGTGCTTATCAACAACAGCAACTAGATGTTGAACATTTAATTATTGCCCTGTTAGAAGAACCCACTAGTCTAGCAATACGTATCCTAGCTCGATCTGAGGTCGATCCAATCCGCTTGCAGCAGCAGCTAGAAGCTTTTACCCAACGCCAGCCGAAAGTTGGTAAAAGCGATCAGCTTTACCTTAGCCGCAATTTAGATATTTTACTAGACCGAGCCGAGGAAGCTAGAGCCAGGATGAAAGATTCCTACATTTCCGTGGAACACATACTTTTGGCCTTTGCTGAAGACGATCGCATTGGACGAAAGATGCTCAAAGGCTTTAATGCGGATGCACCTAAACTTGAAGCTACAATCAAAACTATTCGCGGTAGCCAAAAGGTAACAGATCAAACCCCAGAATCCCGCTATGAAGCCTTACAAAAATTTGGCAGAGATTTGACAGAACAGGCAAAAGCGGGAAAACTCGACCCAGTAATTGGGCGGGATGACGAAATTCGACGGGTAATTCAAGTATTGTCTCGTCGTAGCAAAAACAACCCCGTACTCATTGGTGAACCTGGGGTAGGTAAAACTGCGATCGCCGAAGCATTAGCACAACGGATGGTAAACGGTGATGTTCCTGAATCTCTGAAAAACCGGCAACTCATCTCTTTAGACATTGGTAGTTTAATTGCTGGGGCAAAATTGCGAGGAGAATTTGAAGAACGCCTGAAAGCTGTCCTCAAAGAAGTTACGGAATCTAACGGTCAAATTGTCTTGTTTATTGACGAACTACATACCGTAGTCGGTACAGGTTCCAGCCAACAAGGGGCAATGGATGCGGGAAATCTGCTCAAACCAATGCTGGCGCGGGGAGAACTGCGTTGTATTGGTGCTACTACCCTTGACGAATTCCGCAAACACATTGAGAAAGACGCTGCCCTAGAACGCCGCTTTCAGCAAGTATTTGTCGATCAGCCAAGTGTGGAAAATACTATTTCGATTCTGCGGGGGTTGAAAGAACGCTATGAAGTGCATCACAACGTCAAAATTTCTGATTCGGCTTTGGTAGCAGCAGCAACCTTGTCAGCACGTTATATTAGCGATCGCTTCTTACCAGATAAAGCTATTGATTTGGTGGATGAAGCAGCAGCACAGTTGAAAATGGAGATTACCTCCAAACCAGCCGAATTGGAAACCATCGATCGCCGCCTCATGCAGTTAGAAATGGAAAAGCTGTCATTAGCTGGCGAAGAAAAGGGTACTCCCCAAACGAAAGAACGTTTAGAGCGCATTGAAAAAGAAATTGCCAATTTAACGGAAAAACAGCAAATATTTAATGAGCAATGGCAAGGTGAAAAGCAGATATTGGAGGCTATAAGCGCCTTAAAGAAAGAAGAAGATGCGCTGCGAGTGCAAATTGAACAGGCGGAACGCGCCTACGATCTAAATAAAGCTGCCCAACTAAAGTATGGCAAATTGGAGGGAGTGCAGCACGAGCGTGAAGCTAAAGAAGCGAGCCTTTTAGAAATTCAAAACCAAGGTTCCACGCTGCTGCGAGAACAAGTCACCGAAGCCGACATTGCCGAAATCGTCGCCAAGTGGACAGGAATCCCCGTCAATCGCTTGTTGGAATCGGAACGACAAAAATTACTGCAATTAGAAAGTCATTTGCATCAACGAGTCATTGGGCAAGAAGAGGCTGTAGAAGCAGTAGCAGCCGCAATTCGCCGCGCCCGTGCGGGGATGAAAGATCCCTCTCGTCCTATTGGTTCATTTTTGTTCATGGGCCCTACAGGTGTGGGTAAAACCGAACTTGCCCGTGCTTTAGCTCAGTTTCTCTTTGATTCTGATGATGCATTGGTGCGCTTGGATATGTCTGAGTATATGGAAAAACACTCAGTTTCTCGCTTAGTGGGTGCGCCTCCAGGATACATAGGATATGAAGAAGGCGGTCAACTTTCCGAGGCGATTCGCCGCCGTCCTTATTCAGTGGTGCTGTTGGATGAAGTAGAAAAGGCGCACCCCGATGTGTTCAACATTTTATTGCAGGTGTTGGATGATGGGAGAGTTACTGACTCTCAAGGAAGGACGGTAGATTTTCGTAACACCGTCATTGTGATGACCAGTAACATTGGTAGCGAACATATTTTGGATATATCTGGTGATGATTCTAAGTATGAAACGATGCAAAAGCGGGTAATGGATGCTTTGCGATCGCATTTCCGCCCAGAATTTCTCACCCGCCTTGATGATATTATTCTCTTCCATGCCCTCAGTCGCACTGAAATGCGGCAGATCATCCGCATTCAACTCAAACGGGTAGAAAATCTCCTACGCGAGCAAAAAATCTTCTTTGAGATATCCCAATCAGCTTGCGATCACCTTGTCGAATCAGGCTATGACCCAGTTTACGGTGCCCGCCCACTCAAACGGGCAATTCAGCGAGAAGTAGAAAACCCCCTCGCCACCAAGTTATTGGAGAATACTTTTATCTCTGGAGACACGATTATCATTGACAAAAATGAAAATGGTCTGTCTTTTAGCAAAAAAGTGCTAGTGAAGGTGTCAATACCACAAATTGCTACATAGCACCTAGCGTCTCCCCTTCACTCAACGGGACGTAGCCAAAGGGCTGTAGGGAGAAGACCAAACTGGTTTGGATAAACGGCGTTGCAGAGAAAGCGGGATGATTTTGCTAGTTTTGTGGGATGGGCCGAAAAGCCTGTCCCTTGTGTTTCAGGGCGCTCGTGCCGCCCACCCTACAAGAATCATCCCTTGATTCAGCAACGCCGGATACACAAACAAAATCTAAGAATAATTGAGGGTTTGAAACCTACGGATGTGAGTAAACCTCGTATAGTTGCGGTTTCTAACCATCCTTTTAACATTCATTAATGTAACTGCGTGTTGCATCTATGATGCCTAGTAGCTTCTGCCACAGGGTACTAATTTTGCGTACCTTGTGGCAGAAGCTTGCTTGTCTTTAAAGGTGGTAGTGGGATTTATGCCAAGGTGTACTAATGAGTAATTAGTAATTAATCAAAGCAATGCGAACAACAAGATTCCCGACTTTTTAATTAAAGAAGTCGGGAATCTAAGCCGCACATCTGATTATTTTGCCCCTAATTGATATCTTTTTTTTAACAGATGGGTATTATAAGCCTACTCTGCTGACAACATCTTCATAAATTTCTTTTCAAATAAAACACATTTACGCAAATATACTGTGAACTAATGCTTTTATTATTTATCAGACCTGAACTAAATAATTCTGAAAAAATCAGTGTTTACCGGAGCAAATGAACAATTCATAAATGATATAACTTTAATAAATTATCTTTTGTTGTAGCTACTTTATTTGGAAGTTAGTAAAGCCAAATGTAGTAGTTAGATAAACATAGCTTCGTTTATGCCTGTAATAATACTTAACAGGCCTAAATGAAAATGTTTAAAAAATAGAAAATCCGCTAAAATCCACTCGATCGGGAAGCAGCTATGTCTCGAAAACGTCAGTTATTCAAAGCAATTCAAAAAATCTTCAGACAAACTAGCAAAAAGTTTTTATCTACAATTAACAAGCAAATTATTTGGCTACTGCGGAGTATCTCTGGCACTCGAAGAAGACGCAGTTCTGTGAATTCTGGCTTTATTTTACCAACAGTGGCAATGGTAGTTTTGGTAGTCGTACTGTTAACAACTGCAATTTTATTTCGGTCTTTTGAGCGCTCTAAAAATGCTAGTAATGTCCGCGTTAATGAGGCTGTGCTTAACGCTGCTACCCCAGCGATTGATCGTGCTAGAGCTAAATTAGATGCATTAATAGAAGACCCAACACTACCACGAGGAACTCCTTCTGATAGCGCCTTATATGATGCTATTAAAAAAGACAAATATAGACTTGGTGATGAAACTCGCCTGAAGCTAGCTTTTGACCTTGACGGTGACAACACTATTGAGACTAGTAGCAATATAGAGAACGATGAAACATTAAAAACAGCTTGGAAATATGCCGTTGACACAGACAATAACGGCAAAAAAGATACTTTTACTCTTTATGGAATCTTCTTTCGCTCACCCAGTAGAGACTCAACTACAGGACAGTTTAATCGCGAAAGAAAACCTCTAGATGCTAGAACCCCACCAATGGATAATGATGCGTCAAATCAGCAATGCAATGCATCAGGTTTTTCTAGCTTAGTAGGCAATTCCAGTTGGTATAAGTTAAATAGTGGCAATCTGGGTAAAAGCTTCTTTGTCTATAGCGTTAACCTGCCGATTACTCAACAAGTGTATGATAGTCTGCCAACAACTACTACACCTAGTATTAATCAAAATAATTCTGAGCCATACAAAGGTAACAAAAGTGTTGTAGCACTAGAGTTTCAGCAAGATCGCAGTCGCATTCCATTAGCAAATAACGCTGTTTTCTTTGATAATGATCTAGAAGTCATAGTTGGTAGTACAGAGTTACTTTTAAATGGAAGAGTTCATACCAATGGCAACTTGCTAGTAGGGGTTATTGACAGTGACGGTAATATAACTTTCCGCCAAGTTAGCAGCAAAACATCCTGTTTTTATAATCAAGAAAACGGGCAAGTTAGCGTTGGGGGAAACGTCGGAAATGGTAGTCTTGCTCAAACTAGTAATCAGAATGTAACTGTTGACCTATACAAAGGTTTTGGGAAGAGTATCAGCACTGCTGCTATTAACAGCGCCAATAAATCTACAGACGCTACTGGTGGTAGTAGTATTGGATTCAACGATGCGGCATACAATTTACGCATTGCTGCAATGAAGACTACTGCGATCGCTTTATGCACAAATTGCAATAGCGCAACTAACGGTACCGCTCTTAAAGCGGCTGTTAAATTAAGTGGTTATCCGACAGATGTGCAAACCAACGTCGATATCAAAGTACTAGATGCTGACGATGCGACGACAGCCAAAAATATCCTCTACGACGAAATACAAATTTATTTGCAAAATCGTACTCGTCGAGTACCCTTTGCAGAAGTACCAGACGCTACTGGATCGGGGGCAACAACCGGATATGGTAGTACCATCACAGCAATTACTGCTAGTTTAGATCCTCCACAAGTTTGGCAAGAACCACTAACATCCAGTAACAAGTTCACTAGTGTACCAACATCATCATCTCCCTCTCTAAATACATCTAAGCTAGAAGCTACACAACCAAATTTACAAAAGAAAGAAGGTGTTCAAACCGCATTAGGCGATCGCGTTTTTGTCGGCAATAACCTCCCTGCTCTGTGGCTACAAAATGGAAAATATGTTGGATCAGAGGCTCAACAGCCAATTTTGAACAGTTCTGGTACTGCGATTAACTGGACTAGATATGGTTCTGAACCACCAGCAAGATGGCGTAACACTCAAATACAGGCAGTTGCTGATTTAGGTCTATCTGACCGTAATGGCTTTTGGGAAGAAAATGCGGCAGCAAATCCCATAAATGATTTAGACAGCGTGGGTGGTGTGCGGATTGTTACTGGTGCAGGTATTTATGTAGATGGTTCTGGCAGTATTCCGAACCCAGTAACTGGCCCGTTTTACCCAAGAGGTTCCAGCACACTTGGTTCATTTTTACCAGCTCCTTCTGCGAGTGATATTGTTGTTTGGCCTGACACAATGCCGATGTCAACACCTGGAAATGTTCGCAAAGGCGATCTCCAAATGCGAGCGACTGCTGTTTATCACTACAAAGTAGACTATGGCACTGACCAAGAACCGATTGCTTGTGTAAGCAGTTACTACGATCCTTCAAACGAAACTACAGCTAAAAACAAAGTTAATCAAAATGGTGGATATGGTGTAGATATTACCGACGGCAGGTCAAACAATGGTGTTGTTTACAATTACCCGACATATGGAAGAGGCACATTTTTTACGATTAACCAAACTCGTCTACAACTACAAGCCAACTTGAAATTCCCCAACGGGCGTTGGGTTAATAAACCTTTACAAGATGCTCTAGCAAAAATTGGAACTGATACTACAGTACCTAGTAGTGGTTTGCAGCTAGCTGATTATTCAGCAATTGATACAGCGCTTTGTGCTATTTCAATTTTGGCTAATCCAAGTGGTTTTGTTACTACTCCTAGTAACCAACCTAAACACGGTGCAATCAGAGAAGCAACTTTCCTTGATGCTAGAGAAGTGAAGCAGATAAGTACATCAGGCTCACCAACCACATACAATTTAGACTTAGAACAGCGTCAACCCTTAGAAATTCGAGTTACAGACATTGATTTAAGTTCCAGTACGAGTGGTGTAGCTACCACAGCAATAACAGCTAACGAGTATTTATTGCCTTACAGTGGCATTATTTATGCCTCTAGAGATGATGCCTTGCGTGATGCAAGTGATACAAGCAGCGAATCAGAGTTACTCAGCCCAACTGATTTTAGGCTAGATTCAACTCGTCGCCCAAATGGGATTCGTCTGATTAATGGGGGAACTTTAGCAAGAACTAGTGCTAATACTTATATTGCTAAAGAAAAAGGTTTGATTTTAGTAACAAATTTGCCTGCATATATTAAGGGCAACTTCAATCTGCACAGTACAAGTACAAGCACTACAGAAATTGAGGAATTTTCAGAAACAGAATCAGCAGGTACCAACTTTTACGATCGCAGTACTCCCAATACTGACTTTGCCTGTCGCGCAGGAAGAACCGGCTGCCCTACTACTGGGGGCGACCTTTGGAGACCAGCAACGATTATTGCCGATTCAATGACCTTGCTTTCTGGAAGTTTCGTAGATGGTGTACGGAGATACGCAGATTACGATTTGAACAATAACACTGGCATTACTGTAGAGGATGGCTTAAGTGCCCGTCCCACACTTTCATCCACTTTCTTAGCTACTTTAGATGATAGAAGACGAAATCGTCTGAAAAATGGTTTTTGGGAAAATGCCTATTCTACCAGTTCTTTTTGGACAAGTGATGGTAATCCCAGACTAGACACTACCGTTACTCCTAACATTTCTCTAGGCTCTTACTTAGTAAATGGAGTGACTCCAGTTCAGCGCAAGGTTACTGGCCAACCCTTATATGTCATGGAAATGTGCCGTAAGTTACTAGTTTCAGAGTGCGGTTCTGGAGATTGGGCTGTTGGGTTTGATATAAACGGTGATGGTGTTTTAAGTACTACTTCACAGAATTACACAGTGTTAGGTACTACTGTACCCCTGACTGAAAGAAACATCAAGACGTATCAGTTGGGTCAAGCCATACTTGCTGCTGCTCCAAGCGGCACTACTAGTATTAATGCAAATTGGTGGAATACTACCGCATACGGAACTGCTACTACTGGTAACAAGAAAATCAGAGAGCGCTTGGGGTCTGGTGATACAAGTACAAATTATTTATCCCTGCAATCTACTCTGGCTACAGACCGCCTTTATCCCCGTCGAGTTGCATTTGCCCGTGATAATAGCAACAACCTGGCTACAAGCAGTCCTGGTATTTACAAACCTATGGGTGTAGGTTGCCCCTTGGATACTACTGGTATTGGTTATAGCAATAATGGATGTACTTATGGCACTAATTACGGTTTAACAGATACTAACATCCGCGGCTTCTGGTTTAGAACCACAAATAGTACAACCGACCCAGGAGATATAGACCAAGTAACATACGCAAGTGACAAACTATTATTCTATTTCCCTCCCATTGATGCTAACGGTGATGGTAGTCCTGATTTGGACAATCAACCGCTCTTAGTACCTGTCTTAGAAATTCATGATGCAAAAAAGGTTCCCCCTAACTTGAGAACGGACGCGCTCGATGTAGCGTCAGGAGATGACTTTAAGTCTAATTGGCTACAACAGGCAACTGACACTATATTCAATGCCACCTTTGTAGTAGGAAATAGTCCCAGTAGAACAGATGAAATCTCATCAGGTTTGCAAAACTTTGTGCGGTTTTTGGAAAACTGGGATACTAGAACAGCCAAAATCAGCGGTAGCTTTATTCAATTAAAACGCAGTAGCTTCTCGACTGCGCCAATTGCACCCATTTTCACAAACAGACAATCCAGTGCTACTGCTTCTAAAGACTATAATCTCAGCATTTTTGACTACTCATTAGACACTTACCCAACTCGAAACGCTAGTGGTCTGTTACCTTTCTATGCAGCACCAAATAGAAAGTGGGGGTTTGATGTTGGTCTGTTGTCAGAGCAACCAGACTTGTTTGCCCAAAGGTTTACAGCGCCTCCAACAGGTCGCCCGAATGAGTTCTTTAGAGAAGTTGGTCGAGATGATACCTGGGTGAAAACATTGCTCTGTGCCGGAGAAGCTAGCAACCAGACAGGTATCCCGACAACAGGAGTGACAGTAACTTATGCAAAAGCAGTTCCTGATGAATATCGCCCAAGCGGCTGCCCATCTGCATCAGATATACCATCTGACTCGTTGTAAATCCTGTAAATATTAGGTAAATTGTCATGTTGATAGGGAAAAAAGGTAACAAACAAAGATTACAGGCTACTGAAGTAGGTAATACATCTGTATCCTACCTACGATATAACGAAGGGGGTTTCACGATTATTGAATCTTTGGTAGCGATACTTGTAGTTAGCATTTTGCTAGTTGCGATCGCACCTGTTCTTTCCCTGTCAGTAGCAACCCGTATACAATCCAGACGGATAGAATTAGCCACACAAGCTGCTAAATCATACATTGATGCGGTGAAGACAAAGAAAATTGACGCCCCCACCTCAACGGGAACTGATACCCTAACTGCATACGCCGCTCCTACAGCGACGGGAACTCTAACTTGCACAACAGCAAACTCTTACTGTACAGCCCCAACTGGTACATCTTTATACTGCGTTGATTTTGATAGTAGTGGTGGCTGCGAAAACACCAGTGTTACAGACATGGTTGTACAGGGTTTTCGGTACAACTCAGTTAGTAGTACTGCTACTACTGGATATGCTTTAGGTGTGCGGGTTTACAGAGCTGATGCTTTCAAAGAAAGCACTACTCTTTCTAGAAATAATGAGTCGGGTGATTACAAAAAAGTGACACAAGCTACTTTCACCGGTGGCGTTGGTCAGCGCAAAGCACCTGTAGTGGAAATGACAACAGATATTAACGATACTGTGCCTAAATACAGTGACCTTTGCGCCCGCTACACAGGTGGTTGCAATTGAATTTTAATTAGACTTCTTGCAAAACTTGCAATTTTAGCATCTTTCTCATACGCCTCTGCGTGACGCAAATAAATATTTATGCAAGAAGTCTATTCTTAAATATCTGTCAACAAAAGGGAAACCGCAGTATGATAAATTCACTGAAATTTATCCTGAGTGCTCAATTAAAACGCTCTGGAATAAATAAGACAATTAGCGGCTTTACCCTGATTGAGCTGCTAGTAGCTATGATAATGGCAGTATTAATCATAACGCCTTTAATGGCCTTTATGATTAATATTCTAGATGGCGATCGCAAAGAACAAGCCAAGGCAAATTCCGAGCAAGAAATCCAAGCAGCACTAGATTATATTGCTCGTGACTTAGAGCAAGCCGTTTACATCTATGATGCCGATGGTGTTACCAGAAACACAAATACTACTACTATTAGTAGTTCAGGCATTGCAGACCAAATACCACCAGCTAAATCCGCTTCTAGCTGTAGCCCTACTAGCGGCAGCAATCCGAGTGTTTGCACACCAATACTTGTTTTTTGGAAACGTGAGCTTAAACCTGATAGTGTCGGAATTACTGCTAGCACTCAGACTAGTGCCACACAAACAGATGATGGTTTTGCTTATTCATTGGTAGCATACTACTTAATCACAAATCCCAATAAGATCAACGATACTTGGTCTCAAGAAGCACGGATTGGCAGGTTTGAACTTCAAGGTCCAGTGAATGCAGCTTATGCTAATGCAACAGGAAGTGCAAGTGATACTGGATTTAATCCACCACCACTAAATAAAAGCGGTGCTACACTCAAAGACAAAATGAATCAATGGCAAACTGCATTAGGTGCATTAGCTAATTACTCTACTAGTAATCAAGTCGTAACTTTAGTTGATTATATTAGTACCACTGCACCTAGCAGCACACCTTGCACTAGTCCAAATCTCGTAGGCAGCCAAACAAGTGGATTTTTTGCTTGTGTCGATGCCAACGAAGTACTAGCACAGGTGTACATTAGAGGCAATGCACTTGCTCGTCTGCAAAATAATAACTTAGCTTACACTGCTAATACAAAAACTTATTTTCCAAGTTCGAGCATTCGAGTACAAGGCCACGGATTTTTATTTACTAAATAACCTCTAGCTAATAACATCAAAGGTATTGTATGCACAGTGCAGCTTTATTGAGGTTAAACAAAATTCTTAAGCGATTTGTAGTGGAAACACCAAAACCGCAATGTTCAGCGAACAGACTCCGCTACACATCAGCATACTTCCAAAAGGATGCTGGTTTTAGCATGATAGAACTAATAGTAGTAATGCTCTTAGTAGGAATTTTAGCAGCGATCGCAGCTCCTGGTTGGGTTGCTTTCGTAAATCGGCAACGGATAAATAAAGTTAACGACGCCGTTTTCGCTGCATTACAAGAAGCACAACGCGAAGCTAAAATCAAAAAACTTAGCTACAGTGTCAGTTTTCAGAGAAATAGCACAACCCAAAATGTAGAGGTTGCTATTTATCGTAGCGATGCTGCAATCGGCACATGGACATGGAAACCTTTAGCGGTCGATGTGGGAGCCAATTCCGATAAATTTTTGCTGGGCGGAAATCTTAGTGGAGAAAACATTGCTAATACTACTACTAATTCTCCTGTATCCTATCCTTTAAGTACATCAGCAAAAATTACCTTTGACTATATGGGAGTTCTAACTCTGCCAAATAACTTTGGAACAGTGGCAGCAGGTACAGAGCCACCTGGGTTAAAAATAGTGGTAGCTGTACCAAGCTCTGCAAATCCTACATTGGCTAGTAGCGTAAAACGATGTGTCATTGTAAAAACTCTCTTAGGCTCAATGCTGACAGCAAAAGATGATAAATGCAGTTAAGTAATTTAAATACCAATATTTGTTTAAAAATACGTAATATTGCTGAACATAAAACTGCACGTTGATAGCAAAATTGAAACATCATATGCAGTTTTAATATTTGATAGATTCATTTAAAAGCCATTGATAAATTAGCCATTGCCTGAACATAATAAAAAGCGTCATCATTAAAATATACTTTTCCGAATAATGACTGAGAACCTTGACTTTACTGTAGCTATCCCAACTTATAACGGTGAAAGTCGTTTGCCTGAACTACTAGAACGACTACAAAACCAAATTCACACCGAAAATTTATCTTGGGAAATTATAGTTGTAGACAATAACAGCACTGATAATACAGCTAAAGTTGTTCAAACCTATCAAAAAGATTGGCGATGTCCTTACCCTTTAAAGTATTGCTTTGAAGCAAAACAAGGCGCAGCTTATGCCCGAAAAAAAGCAGTTTTAGAAGCTAAAGGTAAATTCATAGGTTTTCTAGATGATGACAACTACCCAGTATCAAATTGGGTGTCAGCAGCTTATGCTTTTGGTGAAAAATATCCGAAAGCGGGAGCTTATGGCAGCCAAATTCATCCTGACTGGGAAGTAGAACCACCAGAAAACTTTCAGCGAATTGCTCCATTCTTGGCAATTACAGAGCGAGGTAATTTACCACTATTATATGAAGCAGCTAAAAAATTGCTACCACCATCTGCCGGACTTGTTGTCCGTAAACAAGTCTGGTTAGAAATTGTACCAGATAAGCCTATTTTAACTGGAAGAGTTAAAGGCAGTATGCTTACCAGTGAAGACTTAGAAATGTTGTCTTATATCCAAAAAGCAGGATGGGAAATTTGGTATAACCCAGAAATGGAAATTTCTCACATAATACCAAAATTTCGTTTGCAAAAAGATTATTTAATTCCATTTTTTAGAGGTATTGGACTTAGCCGTTATGTAACTAGAATGATTAATGTCAAACAGATATATAGACCATTTGCTTTTTTAGCTTATCTGATAAATGACCTGCGTAAAATTATTTTACATTTACTTAAATATAGAACTATGTTGAAAACTGATTTAGTAGCTGCTTGCGAAATGCAACTATTTTTAAGCAGTTTTATTAGTCCTTTTTATCTTTGTAAAAATGGCTATTTAACTAAAAAATAGAATTAAAAATTAATCTTGTATTTATATGGATATTGAAAAATTAGATTTTACGGTAGCTATTCCTACATACAATGGTGCAAAACGTTTACCTAAAGTTTTAGACTTGTTACTCAATCAAACAGGTATAGAAAGCCTAAATTGGGAAGTTATTATTATTGACAATAATAGTAAAGATGAGACAAATCAAGTAGTCGATTATTACCAAAACAAATTTAATCAAAACTTTAAATTGAGGTATTTTCAAGAAAAACAACAGGGAATAGCATTTGCAAGAATGCGTTCTATTAATGAAGCTAGAGGTGAGTTTATTGCATTCATAGATGATGATAATCTCCCAGCATCAGATTGGGTTTTTCAGTCTTATATTTTTGGCAAAGAGCATCCTCATGCTGGTGCCTGGAGTGGTCAAATCCACGGTGATTTTGAAGTAAATCCTCCAAAAGATTTTCCAAGAATTCAAGCCTTTCTAGCTATCAGGGAACACGGACTACAACCTTATTTATTTGATGCAGAGAATTTAAGACTTCCTCCAGGTGCTGCTTTGGTTGTTCGTAAGCAAGCTTGGTATAAAAGTGTTCCTGAAGAATTGGTTTTTAAGGGCAGACTGAATAAATTGATGGTTGGCGGGGATGATACAGAAGCTCTCTTATATTTACACAAAGCAGGTTGGGAAATATGGTATAATCCCGCGATGCATATCAATCATCAAATTCCACATTGGAGATTAGAAAAAGATTATTTACTAGTGCTAGCGCGTGGTTGTGGTCTGTGTATTTTCCAGCTACGTTTGATCAATGCTAAAACCTGGCAAAAACCAATAGTTTTAGTTAAAACTATCTTAGGAAATCTACACCGAGTATTACAGCATATTATTAAGTATAGAGGTCAATTAAAAACTAATTTAATTGCAATTTTTGAAATTAATTTTTACTTTGCTAGTATGATCAGTCCTTTTTATTCTCTAAAATGGAAATTAGACAGAATTTTAGGAAATACAACAAAATGGTTAAATCAACTTTGGATGTAACAATTATTTCTGTAATTATACCAGCTTACAATAGTGAAAAAACCATTAAAGAAACAATTCAATCTGTTTTAAATCAAACTTTTACTAATTTTGAATTAATTATCATAAATGATGGTTCGCAAGACTCAACTTTAGATATTATTACACAAATTAAAGACCCTAGAATAAAAGTATTTTCTTATCCCAACGCTGGCGGAAACGTTAGTCGTAACCGAGGGCTAAACCGTGCAGTTGGAGAATTTGTTAGTTTCTTAGATGCAGATGATCTTTGGACACCTGATAAACTTAAATCTCAATTAAAGGCTCTGCAAGAAAATTTGACTGCAAAAGTTGCTTACAGTTGGACTGATTATATCGATGAAAAGAGTGAAATAGTACTCTCTGGTACACACGTTACAGCCAATGGAGACGTTTATGAAAAGTTATTAGTGACAAATTTTTTGGAGAATGGCTCCAATCCTTTGATTCGTAGAGAAGCTTTAATCGAATTAGGTGGATTTGATGAATCTCTATGTGCTGCTCAAGATTGGGATATGTGGTTGCGATTAGCCTGTAAATTTGATTTTATATGTGTACCATCTGCACAAACCCTATACCGTATAATTGCTAATTCAGTTTCTTCCAATCTTGTCAGGCAAGAAAAAGCTTGCTTGCAGGTGCTTGAGAAAGCATATAAAAAAAGGTCTTTAGGACTTAAAAATATTTGGAATCTAAGTCTGGCAAATTTATATAAGTACCTAACATGCAAAGCCCTACAAAAGCCGTTTAATCGACAAAAAGGTTTAACTGCTGCCAAATTTTTATGGAATTATGTTCTGAATGACTCTTCAAGGTTTCAGCATATAACTTTCACTTTAAAACTATTACTAAAAATTTTCATAATCCTTTTAATGCCTAGGTTGCTCAACAGTATTACTAACCAGCGCGAAGTAAGAAGCCAAAAATCTGAAACATTGTTCAACACTTAGGTAGCTGAAAAACGACCAAAAGAAAAAATGGATAGCCTGGTGCATCTACCATCTTTAGCTTATGCAAAAAAACTCTTTAAAAATAAGCACTCTAACAGTGGTTTTACCTTACCAGAGATGTTAATTGTTGTTGTATTAATAGGTATATTGACTACACTGGGAATAGCTAATTGGCTAGCTTTTATGGATACTCGCCGCCTCAACACTGCTCAAAACGAGGTTTACTACGCTATGCGTCAAGCCCAAAGGCAAGCCACCAAGGAAAAATTGACTTGGCAAGCGAGCTTTCGTGAACAAAACAATATCGTTCAATGGGCAGTTCATCCTGCTACAGTAAATCCATCTAACGCTAACTGGAATAACTTAGATGCTAATATACGCCTTGATTCTGAGACAAACTTCCAACCGTCACTAAGTAGTATACAAAAAGTTCCATTTGACTACAAAGGTAATGCTAAAGATTTAGGAAGGATTACGTTATCGAGTAAATCTGGTGGTAAAGCTAAACGTTGTGTTATTGTTTCAACGCTTTTAGGGACAATGCGAACGGCAAAAGAACATACTAGAGCCGATAACGGCAATTATTGCTATTAAATCTCGTCGATTTTGAAACCTGGAGCAGTGCGGGCATCTTGCCCAATAATACCAGCAGGTAGCAACATGCTCCCACTACTTTTAAAACTATGGTTCTCAATATAGATGTGGTTTAAGATATTTTTTATTCAATTAAACAAGGTATTTTGTGCTGAACTTACCAGCAAGCCCAAAACAGCACCTGATTATTTTCACCCGCTATCCAGAACCAGGTAGGACAAAAACCCGATTGATACCTGCTTTGGGAAATGTTGGTGCTGCCAATCTTCAACGGAAAATGACTGAGCATACAATATTTCAGGTTCAAGAATTGCAAAAGGCCATTGACATATTTGTAGAAGTGCGGTTTGCAGGCGGCGATTTGCAACTTATGCAAGATTGGCTGGGGTTGGATTTGATTTACCAGTCTCAAGGAGAAGGGGATCTAGGTTTGCGGATGGCGCGATCGCTTTTTGATGCTTTTCAATCTGGTGCAGAAAAAGTAATTATCATTGGTACAGATTGTCCTGGAGTGAATGCCCAGATTTTAGCAACAGCCTTTGAGAAGTTACACGCCTTTGACCTCGTACTTGGCCCTGCGCTCGATGGTGGATATTACTTAATTGGTTTGCGCCAACCCATCCCGGAGTTATTCGTTAACATCGAGTGGGGAACTGCTCAAGTATTCCAGAAAACCGTGGATATTGCCCAGAAACTTAATTTATCATACGCGGACTTGTTGCCCTTAGCTGATGTTGACCGACTGGAGGATCTGCCAATTTGGGAACAAGCCCTTGCAGGGGAGATGGAGCGATCGCTTTAAGGAGTAAAATCAAGAGGCGAATTGAAAAAGTGCGTAGGCACAGCCATAAGAATCACTTTTCCATAAAGATGTGAGCCGATTATCTTGGGGATGAGAATTAAGTAGACAGAAGCAATAAAATCATGTGAAATATCAGCACTGCTGAAATAGCTCCTTAAAGCTTTTTGAAGCTGCTTCAGGTTTGGCAACAATTTCGACAATTTTATTGCGTGCATCTGCTTCAAACAGCGCTTCAACAGCAACTTGTGCAACTTTCTGCCTGGGGATACTACCATCAAACAGCGTATCTGCACTCTGCATCACGATGCGGTCGGAGTTATCTTCATTCTTCAACCCACCAGGTCGGACAATCGTATAAGTAAGACCACTTTTTTGAATATACTCTTCAGCTTGTTTTTTCCACAACAAAATTAGCCAAAACAAGTTCAGCGGATGGAAAAGCCGAGAAGTACACAAAGAAGAAACTAAGATAAAATGCTCAATTCCCTTTGCTTTAGCAGCATCTACTAAATTTTTAGTCCCTTCAAAATCCACTTTATAGGGGCCAGTGGGGTCAAAGCTAGGTTTTGCCCCAGTCGCAACCAATAGAACTGTGCTATCTCCCAAGGCAGCACTTAAACTTTCTGGTTGTAACACATCGCCTAACACTAATTCGGTTTCAGGAGACAGAATACCCCTAGCTTTCTCTATATCCCGCACCAAGGCTCGGACGGGAATATTCCGCGCGATTAATTCTTGCACAATCCGGCGACCTGTTTCACCTGTTGCCCCTGCTACAAATGCTTTCATGATAAATGCTATCCTGGGAAACTATTGTGTGCTTGTTCAGTTCTTTATTTTAGTAATTCTATGGAGTTACTCGCAGATTCATGAGGTTTCGGTCAAAATAGGATCTGAATGCGAAATGACCCAGGTGTGTGGGGAATCATTAATATAGACTAACGCCAAAATATACAGTAATGCATTTATGCTTTCAAGAAAAGGCGAATATAAATCCTGGGAAATAACAGAAGCAGTTTTACCTGTAGCGTCCAGCCAAGAAGCCGAGGACACATTAACAGAACCAAATGTAGCGACGTTGACAAAATTTTACGGTCGTTATCAAGATTGTATGGAAATGGCTGCCCCAGTAGAGAAGGTTGCTGAGTATCTCAATTCTCACGCCTCATGGTTTGCGCGCTGCGCTGAACCCATGAACGTACAATCACTTGGGGAAAATGGCTATGCTTTAACAATTGGTCGTTTTGGTTCTTTCGGTTATGAAGTAGAACCAAAAATAGGTTTGGAATTGTTGCCCCCAGAGGAGGGTATTTACCGCATCCGTACAATCCCCATTCCTGACTACCAACCGCCTGGTTATGACGTAGACTATCGCGCATCTCTAGAGTTAAAAGAAACCGATGTTTCCACTAGCATTGGTAAGGTTACAAGAGTTGAATGGGAATTGGATTTGATAGTTTATCTTCACTTTCCCCGGTTTATTCAGCGATTACCCAAATCTATAATTCAATCTACAGGCGATCGCTTACTTAACCAAATTGTCCGCCAAGTCTCCCGCCGCTTAACTCGCAAAGTTCAGGAAGATTTTCATAAATCTTTAGAAATACCATTTCCTGGGAATTCTAAACAAAAGCGCTGAGTCAACAATCCTTTGTCATTTATCATCTACTAATGACAAATGACAAAGGACAAATGGCAAAGGACTATGCTTTAGTGAGAATTCTTTGGACAATTTGCACCCCAGTAACAGCCTGCCAAGCAAAAAGTCCCAAAAGAGTGAAATTTATTAAAATGTGAGTTGCACGCGCCCAATTTGCCCCTTTCTGCATATAAGGGGACAAAGCAGCAGAAAATGCAATTAGACTTGTCATACCAAGTCCTGCCAGCAGGTGAGGCCCGACAAACAACTTACCATTATTGATGTAAGTGACAGCCATCCCTCCGATCGCACCTGCTACCATCAAACCTAGGAGTATAGAACCGATTTGGTAGTGTCTGACGTTATATTTACCTTTAATCAGTTCTTTCTTTTCTTCCCCTTGAGCATTTCTGGTACGCTGTAATTGCAGTCCCAAATAGGCAGCATAAATTGAGAGTACTAATAGCGCCCACATGAGCACCGGGTGGAAGAAGTTCAGCCAATATTTCACCGACGTAGAAAGTTCCAGACTCATCGTGTTCTCGCCTAATTAATTATTAAATATTTATAAAAATTAGCATAACTCTATTTTCTGTGCTTAATGTTGCACAAATTAAAAGAGACTTCCGCACGTCCCTGACTATTTTCCTTCACCCTCTTGCCAAAGTGGATAAACAATCTCAGACTAAATTTTGAGGGTAGACGAACAAAACCCCTTGTGTGGGATCTCATCCATGACTGAAAACAACGATACTTTGCTGCTCAAAGCTGCTAAAAGTGGTGATATTAAGGGGCTGTGTGCGCTACTGGCTGCTGGTGCAAGGGTGGACGCGTGCGATCGCCAAGGTACCACGGCGTTAATGTTTGCTGCCAATTTAGGCTACACCGAAATTGTGCGATCGCTGCTCGATGCTGGGGCAAATATCAACTTGCCCAGAAAACTCTATGGTTTAACAGCTTTGATGTTGGCGGCTAGTGCCAAACAGCTTGACATTTTGCAACTTTTACTATCTAAAGGTGCAGATGTCAATGCCACTAATGAAGATGGCAGTACAGCATTAATGGCAGCAGTCCTCAAAGGTTATATCGATGTAGTGCAAGTTTTATTGGCTGCTGGTGCCGAAGTTAATATTGTTGATAAAGATAATGATACGGCGTTGAAACTTGCCGTTAAGCAGGGAAAAATAGAAGTTTTACAAGCAATTCTCCAAACTGGTATCGATGTCAATATCCCAGATGAGGAGGGTGAGACACTTTTAATGCTAGCGGCAGATTTGGGACATATAAAGATTGTGGAAGCACTGCTAGCAGCAGGGGCTGATGTGAATGTGAAAAACGCTGATGGTGGAACAGCCCTATCGGCAGCAGCAGCGGCTGGACACAGTGCGATCGCAGCAGCTTTACTAGATGGAGGTGCCCAGATTAATCTTCAAGATCGAGATGGTGAAACTGCCTTACACCTTGCCGTTGTGGAAGGCTACATTGATGTGGTGCAAATATTACTTGACAGGGGTGCAGATGTCCAAATTAGCAACCACCTGGGCGATACACCACTGCTTGTAGCAGCATTGCAGGGACATAGCCAAATTGTCGAGGCACTGGTACGTTCTGGCGGAGATATAAATGGGAAAAGTCTTGGTGAAGTACCTTTGACGTTGGCTGCATCACAAGGACACACCCAAACGGTGCAAGTGTTGTTAGACTATGGTGCTGATGTCAATATTTCAGGGGATGATGGCAAAACTGCTTTGATCAAGGCAACCGAACGCCAACACAAAGAGATCGTACATTTGCTGCTGGCAAAGGGGGCAGATGTGAATTTTCAAGACTCAGCGAGGGCCACATCATTGATGTGGGCGGCTTCAGGAGGTTATGGCGAAATTGTGCAGTTATTACTCCAAGCTGGGGCAGATGTGAATTTGAAAAACCGTGGCGGTTATACTGCTTTGATGATTGCAGAATTTAATGGTTATAAAAATGTGGTGCGGAGTCTGCAAAAAGCTGGGGCGCAAGAATAGCAATCTAAATTCTTCATCGAAAATATTTTCTAGAAATATCTTGACAAATTATTAAATGAAGCTTATTCGCTGAAATAGCAAGGAAGTTTAAAAAACCAAATTTAGGACGAAGAAACAAAGAAAGCAAAACTCCGTCGTAGCTGTTGTGAACTTGCTACGGCGGAGAAAGAAAAATTAAAACGCCAAAAGGGAGCAGACTAAATGCTTGCGTCACAAGGATAGAAAGAAAGCAAAAATGAAGAAGTAAATTTACCTTTTACTTTTTACCTTGTACATTTTACCTTTTACCTGCTCTCCCCCTTGGCGTTTCCTACTGTGCTAGATGTGCAAAATATATAGTTTTTAATTGAACAGAAAAGTATTCTAACGATCATTTTTTATGTATTATCCTAAAGGCTAAATACAAACAAGTTCCCAAAAAAGGTTGATGTGCAACCATTTGGGCGGTCGCCACGAAAATTCAAAGAAAAATAAATAAAAAATTAAATTTAGTGTAATCACTGTGGTGAATCCTCTGTCACCATAAACTCAAGCATTGACTAATGGACTCGATCGAGTATAAATAGCCAATGATTATAAGATTTGCAGAACAACTAGTGTCATATCATCAGTGTTTTGTTTATCAGCACCGATGAATTGCTGAACTTGGTCAAATAGGTAATCTACAATCTCCTCTGGCCCATTGCAGTATTTACAAGCAGTATTGAAGCTAGTAACAAAATTGTCTTCATCGAAGCGATCGCCACCAGCAGCAGCGGCATCAGTTAAGCCATCTGTATAGTAAATAATTGTATCTCCAGGCTCTAGCTGTGCCTGGGCATCTTCATATTGGCTGTTAGCATCCAAACCGATTAACATTCCCAAAGTATCTAAACGGGTGACAGTTTTTGTAGCTGCGTGCCACCATAAAGGAGGATTGTGTGCCGCATTGCTATAAGACAGAATTCGGCTGTAGGGGTTATATTCTGAGTAAAATAGTGTTACAAAGCGGTGGGAATTTTCCAAATCCGCATACATAACTCTATTTAAGTTTTGTAGAATTCCGGCTGGGGAATTACCATGTAAGACTTCTCCCCGTAGCATTCCCCGCATCATCGTCATAATCAGTCCAGCGGGGACACCTTTGCCCATGACATCTCCAATAACTAAACCCCAGCGACTAGTTTCGCTGCCACCTTTGATCTTGGGCTGAATCTTATTATGATTGGTAGCAATAAAGTCGTAGTAGTCTCCGCCGACGCGATTGGCAGGTTTACAGCGTGCAGCTAGGACTGCACCAGGAATTGTAGGGCATTGACGTGGTAGAAGTCGCCGTTGAATTTCTGCGCCAATTTCTAATTCTTGGTCTAAGCGTTCTTTTTTTCTTAGTTCTACAGCTAGTTCATCGTTTTCGATCGCTACTGCTGTTTGGTCTGCCACTAACCTAACTAACTTTTGCCTGGTTTCTGTCCAACTATATTCTGGATCGCGGCTCAAGACATAGAGCCATCCCCGTTCTGTATGCTTTACCAGAATCGCCGTACCAAAGATTTGCACATCTGGCCCCAAATAGCGATGCATCTGGTCATCCAAAATCCCCGTGGCATTCGCTAGAGGTGCAGTATTGGGTAAAAGCGTGATTTGACTACTGGCTATTTCTAGCGCTTTGCGGATATTCTTGCGCTGGCCACTATCTTGCCAATGTAACTGTTCTAACCTGACTTGACCATTAGGTTTGTAGAGAAACAGGGCGCTACCGTCTGCATCTGTCACTCTTGTTGCCATCAGCGGAATCAGTTCTAAAAACTGATTCAAATTATTGAAACTTCTCAGGGCAAATCCTAAAGAACTTAGCAAATCTTGAATTTTGTTCTGTTCCCGGTGCAACCTTGCCACGAGTTCTTTGAGTGCCACGACTGGTGTGACATCCGTCGCGGCACTACTACTATTATCAGTGGGTTGAGAGGGCAGTTGAGACACAGGCACGGGTATTATTGCACTTTATATTGGCAGATTTTAGATGATTTATAAATCTTTTGGCTTTGGCATTGCTAAACCATATTTAGACAAGACTTGCCATTTTAGCAAGAGTATAAAGACGTAACAGGCAAATTTTATAAGTATTTTATTTGCTTATTGTATTTTTGATGGAATATTAGTTATTTCAAATCATGTATTTTTAGTCCAAATTTTACCCGTAAAAATTACTAGTTTCGCTGATATATCAGAAAATTTTTCATTTTTCCATAACTTAATTACCAAAGCATATCTCTAAAGTCATAAAAATACTTTATTCAAAGAATAATTTATAACGCTCTCAGAGGGACTTTTTGGGCAGAAGCAACTAGCTAGAAGACTAGAAGTCTTTTGAGTAAAAACCTCTATAAGCGCTCAAATCGAGCTTGATTTGCTCAAAAACAGAACTACACTCGTTCCCAAACCTGAGTATATGTTAATAAGTTTTCAAATACTTAATTTGTACACCATAAATGCTCGGATAATCGCCAAGATTGAGCTTTTCCATTTTTAATTTCTCGTTTTGTAAATTTTGAGTTGCTGAATACGCAAAATTTAAATCCATCAAAACTGGATAAAAGTGAAGTAACTCTATCTTCTTAGTCAAAGGTAACAGAGTTAAACCATTAGCCTGTAATTTATTCTAGGGGTGAGTCATTTGGTAAGTGTAAGATATGAATAGAAGAGATGACACTAAAAATAGAAGAAATATCTTCTAAGAACTTTAAGTCAAAAGTCAGAAAGAGTCTTTTCATTTAACCATCATAATTCCAACCCCTCGATAGACGTTGCACGAGTAAGTCGCCATAGCCAACACCAGTCATCCCTAAATTTATCAGTTTTAAGACTTACGCAAAAATAGCTAAAAAGCTTAATTGATCGAACCTCCTTCTCTGTCAGAGGCTGACGCCAACGCGCAGTGTCTCCCAGAGAAGAATAATACAATATTGCGTAAGTCCTAAGTTTGGTAAGAAAAATTTTTAACTCGAAATTTTTCAATTAACCACTCAAAAGAGCTTCGACAAACTCATAGCTCGAAAAGGGGCGTAGGTCTTCAATTCCTTCGCCAGCACCAATAAAGCGAATGGGTAAACCTAGCTGCTGTACAACGGCAAGGGCAACGCCGCCTTTGGCAGTACCATCTAGCTTGGTTAAGACAACACCACTGAGTTGGGCAGCTTGGGAAAAAACTTCAGCTTGCCGTAGTCCATTTTGACCTAAAGTGGCATCTAGAACCAAAAGAGATTCTACTTTGGCATCTGGGGCTTTTTTGTCGATAATTCGCCGGATTTTACCGAGTTCGTCCATTAAATTTTTCTTGTTTTGCAGTCGCCCAGCTGTATCTACCAGAAGTAATTCGGTTTGACGCGCTTGGGCGGCTGCGATCGCATCAAATACAACTGCTGCCGGATCTGTATTTTTTCCCGGATTGGCAATTACATCCACGCCACTTCTACTACCCCAAACCTTTACTTGTTCCACTGCGGCGGCGCGGAAGGTGTCTGCTGCGCCAATCAAGCATTTATAGCCAGATTTTTGTCCCAAGTGGGCAATTTTACCGATGGTAGTGGTTTTACCGGCACCATTTACCCCAGTGATTAACCAAATATTCAAGGTTTCTTTTTCTGGCGTAAAGGTAGTTTTCTGGGATGTTTTGCTCGGTGCATCCAGCATATCCCGGAGGATTTTTTTTAGGAAAGCGATCGCTTCTTCAGGTGCGGTAACTTCTTCTCGCAGTTTTGTCTGTAAGGCATTGATAATAAAGTCTGTCGCTTCTACACCCACATCAGCTTGCAAAAGCAATGCTTCAATTTCCGTCACAGCAGCAGAGTTTAGCGGCCCTTGACCAACGATCGCCTTCAGTTGATTGAGAATACTACGACGAGTTTTGTCTAACCCTTGCCGGAGCTTTTTCAGCCAGGTAATTTCTTCAATAGAAACGTCTTCTGCACTCCTACCTTGAGCTGCTAGAACTTTCGCTGACCAGACAAACCCATCATCAAAAACCAATCCGGGAATTTCCTCTTGTGTTTCTGAGGTTGTAGCTACTGGCTGTACTACCTCCGGTTCTGGAACTTCAATGGCGGTGGCTATTAGTTGTTCTAGCTTGGCTTGCCGTTCTGCCGCCGCCCGTTCTAAAAAGGATAAGTTAGCTGGTGCTGTTGGCTGTGTTGCTTCTGGCGTAGCTAGTGGTTCGCTAGGTGTTGGTTCAACTTCGCTTGCCGTGAGTTCTGTGGTGGAAACATCAGGCTGTTCAGCAATTGCTGCCACTGAAGAATCTTCTGTAATTTCTTCCTCACTAGCAGCTTGGATAACTTCTGGCTGTGCTGTTTCTACGGTTGTATTAGTAGCTTCTGGTTCGGTTATTTCCGCAGTTGCCGTTTCTGCGGTTTCAGGTTCTATTGATGGTGCTAAGGTATCTGCTGGATCGGGTAGGGTTTCTACTACCTCGACTTGCTGTTTTTGCTGAATATTTTTGTAGGCAGCTTTCGCAAATGCCAATAAATCTGCCGTTGTGTCTGGTGTAGTTTCAGCAGTTGGTGTGGAGGTTTCGGCTGGCTTTGGTTGGGGTTCTTTTGCAGGAGGAGTTTCTTCCTGTTTCTGATCGGAGGGAGTGTTAGAGGAATCGTTATGTTGACGACGGAACCAATTAAAAACCATTGCAGCAGTATTAGTTATATGAGTTATAAGTTATAAATTATGAGTTTAATTTAACTTTGTACTTTTTCTTGGGGTGAAAACTTCCGGGTTATCCTCACCTTTCAACGCCAGTTTAAAGAAAATCGTTACAATAAAAGGTTTCCTCTGTTTGCGCAGCATCTCCCTTGGAAGAGGTTCCGCTTGGAGGAAGCCGCAGAAGGGGCTACAGATTTTTTTCCACGGCAGTAAAGAAATTATGAATTCCGCGGCAGTACTACGCAGTTTTTTTCTGCTCAGTGACTCGGCGCAAAACACCATTAATAAACCGATGACCATCGTCTCCACTGTAGCGTTTGGCTAGCTCCACAGCTTCGTTGATGGCGATACTGTCTGGAACTCCTAAGAACTTCATTTCTGCCACGGCGATTTGCAAGATATCGCGGTCAATTTGGGCGAGACGAGTTACTTGCCAATCTACTAAGGCTGCAGAAATGAGTTCATCTATAATGTGTCGATTTTCGTTGACGGTGATTACAAGCTCTTTAGCGTAATTCCGAACTCCCTTGTCCTGATTAGCTAATTGAATCAATACTGGGAAATCAACTGCTGTACCCAACTGATTAATTGCTGTCTGGGTGCAGGCGATCGCTTCTTGAAGCATTGTTCTGGCAGTATTGAGGTCGGAGGCCCGAGTTTGGCTGCTTAAGAGGCGATCGTTACTGCGTTGCAGTTCACCTGCGGCATTATCGAGGGTATCTTGTACTTCTGAGGTCAGAGTACGTACTGCTCCTAGCACCAACTTGGATACTAGTTGATCGTCTTCTAATTTATCTAATTTCTTTGGGTTGACTGGCAATTGGCTAAGGCTTAAAAGCGCCAATTCACGAGCAATTTGCTGGGGTTTACGAGGTTGCATAAAACTGAGGGGTGATTGTGCAAGAACTGAATTAACTAGGCAAAACAAACTTATAATTATATCAATTTTGGCACACTCAAACAACAACATTACGCATTTGCTTGTGACTATGCCAGATTGATTTTAAGTTTCTTCAACGGGAATAACCTACTGCTTGATTTCGTCGTGTTTCACTTCCAGTGTGGATTCTTGAGGGAAAACAAAAGGCGTATTAGGGGCGACAATGCCACCAGAAACAACTATTTTAAAGGCGTCTTCAATCGACATTGAGAGGTTCACCACCTCGTCTTCAGGAACAACTGCGTACCATCCGGTAGTCGGATTTGGGGTGGTGGGGATAAAAACACTTAGCATTGGGCGAGATATCTGGGCTTGGATATCACTGCTGATTACACCAGTCACAAAAGCGATCGCCCAAATTCCTCGGCGGGGATACTCTACCAAAATTACTCGGCGAAACTTGCCATTAGAATCTTTTAGTATCGTTTCTAAAAGCTGTTTGAGAGTTTTGTATACCTGTCCTGCTAAAGGAATTGCCTGTAATAATCGCTCACCAAAATCTAACAACCAGCGCCCAGCTATATTCCGAGCCATCAATCCCATCAACAATATACTTAGTAGGGGTACAGCCAATCCTACTAATAAATTAAGTATATTTACTAAAACTGGGTTTAACCCATCAAAGGGATTCAATTGTTTAGGAATTTGGGTGAGGAAGTTGATTACCCAAGTCGCAATGGTAATTGTCAGCCAGATAGTGGTTGCTAGGGGAATTACTACCAATAAACCAGCAATCAGGTCGTTTTTTAAGTCCTGTTTTAGGCGATCGATTACCAAGCCCCGATTCTCCTGTTTTAAGCTAGAGGAACTTTTGTTATTCGTATCCATACCAGCAGATTCGTCAAATTCCGAAGGCTTTAACTTTGGCAGTTTTTGCCGCAAGCAACTGTCTAAAACGCTAGCAAGTTGCTTGCTGTCGCAAAAACACGTACCTGCTGCTGGAAATTAGCTATTTTCCTATAAGCATACACATAGACATTCACCAATCCGATCGCAACTGTTTATTCTTAGAGGATATTACTTTTCTTTATAAGACTTGTAAATGATTGTTGCAAGTTCTTAGATATTATTAATGTACCGCGCTTAATCAAAAGCTGCTGATGATTGTGCAAGTACTACTGGATAAAATAATTTATTAGTTTATCTGTTCAGTCACTCACTTTTGAACAGGAGCGGCTTTTATGAAAATGTTCTATTAAAAATATTAATTTGTTAAGGATTTCTAAGAAATAAATTATCCATCTTGTGGGGTAAGTATTCTGCTTGCCCTGAATACAGATGAGGACACCCATCCCACTAGAAAATTTGGGATGTTTTTTATTTGGAAGTCCCTTTTATCTCAATACGGTTCAGTTAAGAGGTTGTTTGAAAAGTGGTTCGCTGTGACTTTAGGCACTTTTAGATCCCCCCTAACCCCCCTTAAAAAGGGGGGAACCGGAATCAAAGTCCCCCTTTTGAAGGGGGATTTAGAGGGATCTAAAACTTTTGATACCAACAAGAGGACTTTTCAAACACCCTCTAAGGGTAAAACTCTGGTTCCAAAGTCCAACTGAACTGTATTGCCTTTTATCTAGTCTTGATTCATAAAAAACAAGATCCCTGACAACTTTTACGAAGTCAAGGATCTGTGTAGCACATCTGTGCACCATATGATTTTGCGATCGCTGATTTTACTGGAAATCAAAAGGATTTTCAGCCCTGTTCACGCCGCATCAACCTGTGTAGTTTCAGAATCCGCACACTGCACCTGTTGTGTACTCTCTTTTACCAAAATCGCTGTTGTATCTAAATTAGGTTTTGGTAGATATTTCATTTCCCAGACTTTGAGCAAAATCAGGTATTCATAGAATGCCTGCAATGTACACCAAGCGACTCCGGCGCGTCCATCTAAGCATCCGCCTAAGATAAAATACATATATACAAACCGGAGCAACGGTCTAGCAGGCAAACGCAAAGACAAATCTTTCAGAGCACGCCGTCTTTCGACTTCCGATTTACCAAAGAATAAATCTTGCCAGTTAACTTTACCCTGTTCTAGCTGATACAATGTTTCTTGAGCTTCATCCGTAGAATAACGGTTGTGCTTGTCAATCCAGCGGCTCAAACCTTTGCTACAAGTGTAGTGTGGGTATGTTTCTTTTAAAAAGCTAGTTGCACCCTCACAAACTTCTCGCTCGGTATGACCGTAGTCTGTAAACCAGACTTTCCCGTGGCGGAAGAGTCGCATTTGGTAACGCGGATACTGTGTGCTGTAGCGAATCCAACGATTCATGAACATGACGCGTTCAGCCACGTAGTAACCGATATAGTCTGGATTATGACTTGCCTTTTCACATTCTGCAAACAATTCTGGTGTCATGCGCTCGTCAGCTTCGAGAATGTAAACCCATTGATGCTTCGGGGGGATAGACTCTAACATCCAGGTACGTTGGCGTCCGTGGCTTTCAAAAGCGTGTTGGACAACGCGGATGGGATAGCGACTGGCGATTTCCACAGTGCGATCGCTACTGCATGAATCCATAACAATGATGTCATCTGATAACATCGCCGATTCGATACAAGCAGCAATATCTAGTTCTTCGTTATATGTCAGTATGTAAATTGAGAACATTACTCAAGTTTTATAGCGATTTTACTCAGCGATCGTTGTCTTTTTATTGTTATTAGCTATTAGGCGCATGGCAGTATCAGCCGTCAATAATTTTTGGATACTCCCTACTGCCATGCCAATAGTGGATTAGCGTGCGGCAGTTCTAGGTTTACCACCTTGTACAGCACCCCTACCTCTTAAGCTTGTCCAGCCGATGATAATGTAACCAATGGACAATAGCAAACTGCTAATACCAATCCGCAGCCCAGACTTCCAAGCAGTATCTTTAGCCTGTTGCAGTGCTTCGTCTCGGCGCTGGCGAACTTGGCTCAATTGTTGAGTTTGCAGTGTTTGAACATCTGTTTGTTGTTCGATAGCTTTGTCAAGTACTTGGGGATTTGTTTTAGCCTTCTTCAGTAACTCTTTGATATTTGCGGGAATTTGAGGGCTTTCAATTGCTTGCTTATATTTTTGGTCATCTTTGAGGATTTCACTAAATTGAGCTTTGGTTTGGTTTCGCAGTTGGTCTAGTTGCGCTTTTCCTTGATCGGTATTCAGTTGTGCTTGCAATTGCGATAATCGAGTGTTTAGTTGAGTTTCTGCCTGATCTGCTTCCTGGGTGATTCGGTTGAGTGTTTGAGTCTTGGCTTGATTGACGTTATTTAAGTGCAGGGGAAAAATCAGCAAGAACATCAACCCTAAAATACTGGAGATAATCGCGGCGGGAAATCTTAAGTCGATACCCTGGGGGCGATCGCTTGCTGGATCGGCATTCTCAATCCAATAGGCAGCAAACAAAAGCCCCAAACCGACTAGAGGGACAATTCCGCGATCGACAAGCGCTGTTCCCAAATTGATTTGCCATACCCGATCGGTGGGTTGAAAGGGTAACAACAGAATCAAAAAGTCAACGAAAAACGACAAAATGCAGATTATTCCAACTACCTTAAGTGTGAGAGCAGTACTCACGGAAGTAAAACGGTTAACCATAGTTTTTCAAACTGGTGGTGAATATGAGTGATTTTCATATTTCAAGCTACTTGAATATTGTGCCCATGACTATGACTATTGTGTAAAAACACAAAGCAGATTCAATATTGATAAAGGCTAATCTGCCTCTTGGTTTTCAACTAGCCCACAGTAACATTTGTTATCTCCAGTGTCTTCAGGAAATTCTTGGTATCTTAAAATACAAAAATGATGTGGGGCTACAGGAACAGACTCATACCAATTCAAAATTAAGAGCTGATTCGTAAAGAAAATTTTAAGGGTACTCAACTCATTACTAGGTCTGAATTTCAGCGAATAAATCTGGATTGATTTAAATTATTGAAACCCTTATTAGACAAGTACTTTACTTGATTTCACAAATTAGCTCTAAGAAAGCCAGACAGAACAAAGGTATGTCCCTATGTATCTGTCGCATTCTTTTTAAAATTAGTATCATTAAATACTCAATCTCACGGTTCGCAGTTCTCAATCGGTCGTAATACAGACTTTTTATTGGGGATCGCAGTTGGGCATTGGTGTCAAATTAAATCAAAACCTTCGCAATGAGATTGTATCGACCTATCGCCCGATTTGAGCAAAGAAGCAATTATTACTGAGAGCAGATGCTACTATAATCAATTGACTTTATACTTATTCGAGATTTTTGCGAGTCTCTCGGTTGTTATACTTACAGTAGTTTTCTTTTAGATGAAGTACAAAGCTACGGATTTTAAGGCAGGAGGTAGAAACTCTTTATATTTGATGCGTCAGTCCGGCATTTTGTACCTCAGTTACTTACAAACTCCTGTATTTATACTCTTTTTTGCTAATTTCTCAAAAAATGAGCAAATCGGAAATAATAACTAACAATCAGGTGTGAACTTTACTCGAATTAGTTCGTCGGTGATTTTTGTTAGCAAAAAGAGTGAATTTGAAGGAGTCAGACTCTGAAAGGCTTTGAATTCAAAGGTGTTGAAAAACTTATTGGCCCAATAGCCGCGCTTCTCGGCTTTGTGTATTTGTTGCAATGGTATATTGGAGACTTGCGATCGCCTCCCGATCCCATCTTTGAAAATAAACAGCCGCCTTTGGTGATGAAAGAGGGCGACCCTTATATCCGCGCTTTAATGCGAACTATCTCGGCAAGTGAGGCTAGTGGAAACCGCCCCTATTCGCTGTTGTATGGGGGACAGCAAGTCAACGACCTTAGCCGACATCCTGAGATATGCGTCACAATTGTCACAGGCCCTAATACAGGAAATTGTTCTACCGCTGCTGGCAGATATCAAATTATCAACATTACTTGGTATCGTTTAGCTCCTCTTTATCACCCAAAGCCGATGCGAATGATGTTTTGGACTACTTATAGTTTTGAAGCAGAATATCAAGATGTAGTAGTTTACCGTTGGTTAAATGATTCTAAAGTTTGGGGAACTAATATTTCGCAACTGTTGCGTCAGGGAAAATTAAATGATGTTTTGCGGCGACTCTCTCCCACTTGGACAAGTCTGGGATATGGTATAGAAACTAATTCTGTTAGTAGCTCTTTGCCTAAAGTTTATCAGAAAATGTTGCAAGAGGAATTAACCGCAGCTAAACAACCAACAGCCCCAAATTTGCCACCATCTCCAACTCCTTCTAGCAAGGCACTAAAGAAGTAGTGAAGTTATCCTAATTTTTAACTTGCTGCGGATAAAAAACTTTTGATATTTTCCACAAATGCCAAAGGATTTTCAAAGTGGATATTGTGTGCAGCATTGCTAATTATTTTTAGCTGTACAAATTCGCATATTTTAGCCATTTCTGTATTAATAGATATAAATTTTTGATCGTATTCACCGACTAGTAAAAGCATGGGAATTGTACTGCATTGTAGTTTTTCCCATAAAGAAGGCTGACATCCAGTACCCATAAAGCGCAATGATTTATCTAATTCCTGTGAATTGTTCTGCAACCGACTTTCAATCATGCGATCGTATTCTGGATGATTTTTTATATCGCCAAAAATCGGCTGATTGTACCAATTTGATAGAAAAGCAATAAAATCAGTTTTTTCAAAGGTTCTTGTTAATTTTCTACCTATTTGTGTATCAAGTTTAATCCGTTCTAATCGTTCTGTTGCTGTTGATAAACCTGGGGAAGCTGACTCTAGCACAACTTTATAAAAACGTTCTGGAAAATTCAAGGCTAGGTATAAAGCCAATCTTCCACCCATTGAATAACCAACTAAAAAGCATTTGGCAATTTCTAACTCATCCAGTAAGTTGATTAAAGCATGAGCAGTGTTTGCCATTGTATAGTATTCGTCCCCACCCAAAACTTGAGTTTTTCCATGTCCGGGGAGATCAATTGTTAAATAGGAAAATTCGTTAAATAGTAATTTTATAGCTTCATCAAATTCATTAATATTACCCATGAAGCCATGCAAAAAAAGAATTAGTGGTTTATCTAGAGTGCTAGTTAAAGAATAATTAAGCTGATAGTTTTTTACGCTCATAGTTTAGCTAAAAACTTCGTAATCCTACAGCATATAGCGGTTATCAGTTGAGTGGAATACAGACCTAACCGCCAGTTCTTTCCTTATAAGGGAAGGGGAGTAAGATTCAAAGCCTCTCTCCTTTTAGGAGAGAAGAATGGAAGTGAAGTCAAACTGCATTTTCCATTCGATAACCGCTATATTATCTTATGGAAAAAGTTTTTACCTCGTTCACTTTTTTTTTCTAGGAGTAAACAAGGCAAGTCTATAAAAATAGGTTATCTACAAGTTATCAATATGATGTTGCCAGGGTGAATGTCACGATGCACTATATTAATTATTAATTTGGCGAACGCATTTAGATTATTTTTCTCATTCTTAAGGTAAAAATCGATCTAAAGCAGCTTTTAACTGTTTAATTTCAACGTCAATATTACCCTCTTGTGCGGCTCTAGCAATACACTCAGTTAAATGTTCATCCAAAACAATTCGCGCTACCTTATCTAATGCGCCCCGCACTGCGGCAATTTGCAGTAGAACATCAGGACAAGGGCTATTTTGCTCGACCATTGCCTTAATACCACGAACATGTCCTTCTATACGCGATAATCGATTGACAATTCGCCGTAAAGACTCTTCGCTATGGATGTGGGGATGAGCCAACTCTCCAGTCCCATGAGTACCATCTGTATGCTCGTGGTCTGTATCGTGATAGTGGGGATGTTCTGCTTGCTGGGGTGTTGGCAAGGATTTTTTACCTAATCGATTTGATCCATTCATGGGCTATCAAAAGGCTTGTATTACTAAGATCCTAGTCTAGTACTCGACCAACCCAAAACTTACGAGTGAAAGCAGATCCTATTCACCCTAACTTTACTGCTGACGATTGGCTCTTTCTTGGGGAATAATCTCCGTTACTACCCTACCGCTAGAACTGCCACCTTTGACAACAATATTTTCTGTTTGCAGATTACCAACTGCTGTTTCACCCACAAAATTTAATGGTGGGTCAATTTGTCGGTAAACAACATTTCCCTGAGCTTCAACTAACTTATTATCTAAATACCAAGTTAATGTATTGGATCTTAGAGACTGGCGACGCTGACCAACGGCGTTGACGTTACCTTTTAAGTAAACGGTTTTTTGCGGTATTTTCATTTCACCTTGATTGGCTGTCACTGTGACATTTTCAGCACGCTGGAACATTCGCGTAGGTGAGTTTGTAGTTACAGTTTCTGCGTTCATGTTCCAGGTCATAGAGTTACTAGCTATTTGCATTGGTGGGTCTAGTAAGTCTAGTTGAGCATTCTTTTGGATAGTGGCAATTTTTGTTTTTAAGTTGACTTCGGCAGAATTACCCTTACCGCGATCGCTAATTTTATTATCTTTGTAGCGGTCAATTTCTAGAGGGCGATCGCCAATCAGTTTTTCTTCTTTAATATTCCAGATTAAATGTTCAGTTCTCACTTGCATCTGGGGATCGATAGAATTTGCTACTACTCCTCCAGAAAATTCCATCCGTTGTTCGCGGGTTTTAACTCGTACTTCCTGCGCTACTGCTTGTAGTTTTTTATGGCTGCCGTTAATCTTGTTACGAACAATCAACAAATCTTCTTTGGGACGCCATTCTAATTCATTACCTTGCAACACAATCCCATTACTAGGATCTGTGGCAAATATTTTACCTTTTAGAAACAACTGCTTCCCATCTTGTTCAATGTCTGCTACATCTGCCTTAATTTGGTAAACAATTTTGCCATCTTGATATAGTTCACCATAAGGACTTTCAGCCTGACCAATTTGTTTTTCTTTGGTGTATTTTGCGGTTTTAGCCCTGACTTTCCAAATTGGTCTTCCCACTTCATCTGCTTGTTCTAGGGTGACATCAAAGAAAGTCAAATTGCTATCTTTGTTAGATGAATCAGCAGTATTTTGTTGGGAAGCTGGAGGTGATTTACCCCCACAGGCGACTAAAGCAAATACCAATAAAAAGGTCAAAGGTAAAACAAGAAAGGAGGGAGTGGAGGAGAAATCTTGCATTTTTCTCTTTCCCCATCTCCCTCTTTTATGAAATTGATACGCCATTATTCTTGGATTTCTAGGTGTCCATCACTACTTCTGGGGTCTTCCAAAAAACCGATCCCAGATAAAGGCCGGTATGGATAGCTTTGGCGAGGAGTTTTTTGAATATCTTCTTTGATCGCTTCTAAATCAATGTAGCGATCGCTTACATTAATTAAGCTGTCACTGGTCATCGAACGCAAGCTGACAACTTCTACCCGCACGCCACGATAGCTGACTGAATTTACTGCATAAGCCAAATCCCCATCACCGCTAACTAAAACTGCGGTATCATAAGAATCTACAAGTGCCATCATGTCTACTGCTATTTCTACATCCAAGTTAGCTTTTTTAGAGCCATCTGGTAGCTGGACTAAATCCTTAGCAATGACTCGATAGCCATTGCGACGCATCCACAGCAGAAACCCCTGTTGCTTCTCGTTTGTCCGATCTACACCAGTGTAGAAAAAAGAACGCAGTAATCTAGAACCTCCTGTTAATCGACATAATAGCTTCGTGTAATCGATTTCAATCCCTAGTTGCAATGCCGCGTAAAATAAATTTGAGCCATCAATAAATATGGCGACCCTACCCCGATTTTCCAAAACTTGTTCTGGCGTAAATATTGAATCGTTTTCCAAATTATTCAACATTGTTGTGATACCTCAATTTTTATCCCTGTTATTTTTGATACAAATTACCAACTTTTAGATGCTAGTCACAGCGGCTTATGATAATGTTCCGCAGCTAATTTAAATTGAGCCACGATAAATTTTGTGAGAAAATAAAAAAATTGAACAAAATCAGAGTTTGATAAGGACTAATCGTTTTTCGGGGATTCTATTCGCTGAAAAACAGGTTGGTGTTTACCCAACTGTTGTTTGCTCGATAGTAGTCCCCATGTAGCATGGGTGGCAAAAGGAGCATTAACTGAACTTTGTATTTGATCGTTAAAGTTTATTCCAAAGCCCAGTTGCTGATAAATATCGCTACTGATGTTCGGAATAATTGGGGATAGCAGATAAGCTGCCAGTCTAACCGATTCTAGAACTGCGTAGAGAACCTTTTCGACCGATTCCTGCTGTCCCTGTTTATATAATGACCAAGGAGCCTGTTCATCAATAAACTTATTACTGGCTTGCGCCAGTGAAAGTATGACCACGCAGGCTTGACTGAAAGCTAGCTCTTGGTATGCTTGTTTTACCTGTTCCCCTAGACGTAAACCAATGGCTTTCAAAGGATTTTCGTCAGGAATCCCTTCATTGCCGATTGATGGGACATTATTCTCAGCACAGTACTTTTTCACCATGCTCATGGTGCGATTGAGCAAATTACCTAAATCATTTGCCAAATCTGCATTCAGAACATTAATGAACCTAACTTCATTAAAATCTCCATCTTTGCCAAATTCGATTTCCTTAAGGAAGTAATAACGAACGGCATCACTACCATAGCTCTTAACTAATGCCACAGGATCAAGGGTATTACCCAGACTTTTGCCCATCTTGAGACCATCTTTGGTCAAAAAGCCATGTCCAAAGACTCTCTCTGGCAAGGGTAAGCCAGCCGATAACAGCATTGCTGGCCAGTAAACTGCATGAAAGCGCAGAATATCTTTACCAATTAAATGCAAGTTGATTGGCCACCATGTTTCTAAAGCATTTGCTAAAGTCGGTTCTGTATCTGGTTCTAGCAATGCTGTGACATAACCTAGCAACGCATCAAACCAGACATAGAGAGTGTGCTTGGGATCGACTGGTACGGGAAAACCCCAATCTAAATTCACTCGTGAAATGGAAAAGTCTTGCAGTCCTTGATTGACAAAGCTGAGGACTTCGTTGCGCCGACTTTCTGGTTGAATAAAATCCGGTTTAGATTGATAAAATTCTGTCAGCTTAGTTTGATATTTTGATAAGCGGAAAAAATAGTTTTGTTCGTCTCGCCACTCCACTTCTTTGTTAGTATGAATTGGGCAACGGTGTCCTTCTAGCAGATCCCGTTCTTCTTTGAATTCTTCGCAGGATACGCAGTACCAGCCTTGTTGTTGTCCCTGGTAAATGTCACCAGATTCCCAGACTCGCTCAAAGAATTCTTTAACGATCGCTTGATGATGAGGCGCAGTAGTCCGACTAAAGCGATCGTATTGAATATCTAATAATTGCCATAAACTCACGAAACTAGGGACAATTTCATCACAAAATTCTTGTGGCGCTTTCCCTAAACTTTCTGCCGATCGCTGAATTTTTTGCCCATGTTCATCTGTACCTGTAATTAGTAATACTTGATGTCCCAGTAATCTCTGAAATCGCGCCACTACATCGGCTGCGATCGTCGTGTAAGCACTGCCTATATGAGGGACATCGTTTACATAATATAGGGGTGTGGTCAGCGCAAATGTAAATTCTTTTTTTTTCACTAGATTCATACAAAATAAAAATTAACTTATTAAAACGTTTTACATCTTACCTTTTATCGGCAAAACCAGGTAATTATACAATATTATTACCATTTTTTCCAATAACATCTTCATACTAGCAAGTTTATCAAGTCCAGAATCGTTTTTTAATACGCATCAATTAAACTCATTTTTACCTAAAAAATGGAAACTAACTAATCATAATTTTTTTGAATAGTTTATATTAGATATTCTTGTGTTCAAGAATACATAATTGAGAATGCAGAAAATCTAATTACTCTTGTAGATTAGATATTTCTATCTTAAGACGGTCATGGCGATAGTAAAGAAATGTAAAAATTAAATTAAGACAAATTGCCATATTTACTGGAAGATATATTGATTAGGTATGAGTGGAAATAGCCCCCTAGAGATTTCTCGCGCTTTGGTGGCGGCATTCTCAACGCAAATGTTCCGCTATTACGAAGACCGCATTCCCCAGGATGCGAGCGTCTTGGTAGTCAGCAATCACCGCAGCTTTATGGATGCACTGATTTTAATGGCGGCGTTATCGAGTCCGATTCGCTTTGCTTGCCATCACTACATGGGACAAGTTCCAGTCATGCGGGAGATTGTCACCGGTCAATTGGGGTGTTTTCCCTTGGAAGAAACTCAAAACCGCCAGCAAAGCTTTTTTTCGCAGTCACAATTGCTATTGCAGTCCAAGCAGATGGTGGGAGTATTTCCAGAAGGGACTGCACCAATGGTGAAATTTACTCAGCCCAACCAGGTGGGTGAGTTTCAGCGCGGATTTGCCCATTTGGCATTACGAGCGAATGTGCAAGATTTAGCTATTTTGCCGATCGCGATCGCTTCCTTAGAAGAAGTAAACACTAATGGCTTCCCATTAAGACTTTTAAGTGTATTCGACCCTTCAGAACCTTTATTTAAGCAAAGTGGTTGGCATCCCTTGGTAATTTATCGTCGAGTTGCGGTGTTAATCGGTCGTCCTTATTGGATTACGCCCCAACATCATAAAAAATATCATGGCAAACACGCCAGAACTGTTGTGGCTGAACTGACAGAACACTGTCACGGCGAAATTAGCAATTTACTGCGTCAAGGTTGCTATTAGAGCCATTCAATTTTGGATTTTGGATTGTTCTTATGACTTTCAATGTCTTGCTCTAAAGGGACGTTTGTTTTAGGTAAGAAGCACCGAACTTTATTTGAAAGCAACGATCGACAGTCCAAAAGTTTTATACCATTGACCAATGACTAATGACTAATGACCAATGACTATCACAGAAGTTGAGCTAAATCCTTGTTTTCTAACTCCTAAACGAGTACAGCCAGAGTATCCACTTTTGGTATATTTGCCAGGAATGGATGGAACTGGTCAACTATTGCGATCGCAAACTGCTGGATTAGAAGCTGGCTTTGATGTCCGTTGTTTGGCGCTCCCCCGGAAAGACCTTAACACTTGGGATGTCCTAACTAAAAGTGTATTGGACTTGATCGATGCTGAATTAGAAAAAAGCTCTCAAAGACCAGTTTACCTGTGCGGTGAGTCCTTTGGTGGTTGCTTGGCAATGAAAGTGGCAATCCAAGCACCCCATTTATTTAGGCGAATTATCCTAATTAACCCAGCTTCGTCCTTTCAGCTTCGCCCTTGGTTAAGTTGGGCATCCCAATTAACTTACCTAGTGCCATCAGGATTGTATGATGTCGGTGCATTAGGCTTGTTGCCATTTTTAGCATCTTTGTCACGCATTTCTCGGAGCGATCGCCACGATCTGCTAAAAACGATGCGTTCTGTCCCGTCAGAAACCGTTCTTTGGCGGTTGTCTTTACTGCGAGAGTTTCATGTTGATGAGGAACAGTTAAGGCGTTTAACTCAACCAGTTTTGTTGATTGCTGGTGCTAGCGATCGCCTTTTGCCTTCTGTAAGCGAAGTCAACCGGATAGGGAACATCTTACCAAATAAAAAGATTGTAGTGTTGCCCCATTGTGGACACGCTTGCTTGCTAGAGCAAGATACTAATCTCTATGAAATTCTTAAAGATAACGATTTTTTAGAAAGTAAAGCTGATACAGGTAGAGTTAATAAGTAAAAAGTGTGCTACACATAAATTCAGAGAGTTCACAACCTCGATTTTGCTTTCTTTGATAAGAAGGAAAAGTAAAGTACATTTAATATCTCGTCACCTTCAAATAAGATTTGCATCTTTAAAAAGCTTAAACACATATTTTTGGAGACTCTTAAATGATTGCTCTCAAAGAGTTCCTCAGCCAGGAATTAGACAAATTGAATGAAGAACAACTCAAACAAGTTAGTGATTTTATTGCCTTCCTCAAATTTCGCAGCAGAAATATTAGCTGGCAAATAGATAAAAATCAAATGGCCGCTCTTTACAGTGAATTTGCCCAGGAAGATCGTCAACTAGCGGAGGCAGGATTAGATGAATATGCAGAACTACTTACACAAGAAGATTTAAAATGAGGGTTCAACGAGGTGAAGTATGGCTAGCCAATTTAGATCCTACTAAGGGTTCTGAACAAGGAGACACAAGACCAGTTATTCTTTTTCAAGATAATATTGTCGCCGAATTTTCCACCACCATCATCACCATTCCTCTAACAACAAATTTGCGTCGTGCATCTTTGCCAACCTGTTTATTAATTCAAAGTGGTGAAGGTGGATTAGAACGGGATTCAGTTGCTCTTTGCCACCAATTGCGGGTAATTGATAAAACAAGATTGCAAATAAAACTGGGCATTCTGACTCCAGAAATACTCACTATTTTAGAAGGCAAAGTGTTGTTGACATTAGGTTATCAGTGGTAAAATCATAACCTCTGTCATCCATCTTATGTCTATAGTTAAAGCTTAGAATCATTCTTATTTGCTCTGACAAATTGTACTTATCGAGAGATGTCAAAGCCCCTCAAACTTCGTTACAACCAAAAAAGAGAGGCTTTACAAGATGGTGTCAAACTATGGCAGACAAACTACAAGAAATAGAGGTGAATAAATTAGTTAATTCATCCAGAGAAACTTCAGAAGTAAAAATCCAGACTCAATCATCAGTAGAAAATGAACCGTCTATAGTAGAGTCTTTGATTAAAACTGTTGCTGAGACTGGCCAAGCAGTTTTAGACACAGCAATCGAGGTAGGAGAAGCGACAGCAAAAGAAACACACAAGTTTATTGAGCAAACAACTCAAACCAGCGGTCAGGTTGTAAATCGTCTGAGCGAAAATTGGCTGATTAGAAAACTATCTGGAGTCTTAAATCTCAATTGGCTGATTAACGATAGTAACCTTGTTAATTTAGAACAAGCAGAAGCGGCGGTAAACAAGCTTAAAAAACAGTATCCAAATGAATCACCCAGCCAGCTTGCTCACCGAATCATGGTGGAAAAATCAACTAAAGCAGCCACAGTTGGACTAACCACTAGTATTTTGCCAGGAATAGCAGTGGCATTGTTGGCAATTGATTTAACAGCCACAACGAAATTGCAGTCAGAAATGCTTTATCAAATTGCATCTGTCTACGGGCTAGATTTAAAAGATCCTGCTCGTAAAGGTGAAATTTTAGCAATTTTTGGGTTGGCTTTGGGTGGAGGGCGTTTGTTGAAAGCTGCGGGGTTAGGCTTGCTGCGAAATGTGCCCTTGGCGGGTGCAGTGATTGCAGCTAGTTCCAATGCAACGATGATCTATTCATTGGGCTATGCTGCTTGTCGATTTTATGAAACCAAGCTGGATGAATCAACTTCCTTAGCATCACCACAGACATTAGCAACATTAAAAGCCGAAAGTGAAAAGTATCTAGAAAGTGCGATCGCTCAAGAAGCAGTCATGGATCAAATCTTAGTTCACATGATCCTTGCTAGTCATCCAGACAAGACTTTAGAAGAAATTTTGCCAGAATTACAAGCTGTAAAACTCAGTCCTACCTCGTTGGATGCCATTGCCCAAAATATCAAATCACCTAAATCTTTAGATATACTGCTCAATCAGCTAAATCGTGATTTTGCCATACCCTTGCTGGCTCAGTGTAAAAAAATTGCCCAGCTTGATAATAAGACTACACCACACGAACAAGAAATAATCGCAGCGATCGCCCGTAAATTTAATATTGATACAAATAAAATCGAGGGATAGGGCATGGGGCATGGGACAACAAGCAGGACGTAAAAGAATCTGACTTTTCACGGCATCTGGAAAACCTCTCTCTAAATCTCTCTCCTAAAAGGAGAGAGACTTTGAATTTTCCCCCTTCCCGCCACGGGTTGGGGGTTAGGTTTTTAGTGGACTTTTCCATATAACGCGAAAAGTCAGGTAAAAGAATGGAGATTATAGCTTCATTAACGAGTATCAAAGACTCGTTAACGGAGTTCTGAGGTGGATTAATGAGGATCAAAGACTCGTTAACGGAGTTCCGAGGTGGATTCACGAGGATCAAAGACTCGTTAACGGAGTTCTGAGGTGGATTAATGAGGATCAAAGAC
>NZ_JAVRCB010000002.1:0-23720 GCF_034530955.1 Nostoc sp. DedQUE05
CGAAGCGATCGCGCTTGAGCCAGTCGTCTAGAACGTCAAACCACCCTCTACTGGGCGCACGTCCAACTGCGATGGTCATTAGAGCAAATCTCCAAATGTTTATAAGTACAGGTTGTATCTGTATTATAGATGGCGATATTAAGGCCTTCCATAAGCAGAAAGTTAACCAGGTTGTTAACCAAGTTTACAATTTTTTACACACCTTTAATTATATTAGGTGTAAATTGCTAATTTTTCTAGGGGTTTTCTCATAAAATTTATTTTTTGATTCAGATGAGGTGATAAATGGGGGGTAGGGATAGGGAATCAGGAGCAGAGGAGCAGAGGAGCAGGGGAGCAGGGGAGAAGGGGAGCAGAGGAGAAGTTGCAGTAAATTTTTCCTCTGTGCCCCTCAGCCCCTCCGCCCTTCTGCACCTCTGCCTCTTCCTATACCCAATGCCCCATACCCAATCCTCATTTCCCTAGAATCACTCAGCTGACGCTAAAATGAGTCCACAGTTAAATTTGATTATTGCTAAATGTTTACCATCGATTTAAGCATCAGAAACACTGCTTTCCCGATCTCAGTACAACGTAAGTCAGCAGAGGATGCTGAGGCTGTCTATCAGCTAATTTTGGCAGCAATCCGTTCTGGGAACCCTGACATTGTAGAACTCAAATGCGAAGGCAAGACAGAGAAAAAAATTGCTGTCCGCGCTAGTGAAATTTCTGGGGTGCAGATTGTTCAGAAAGATGGTACAACCCCTGGTGGCGGCAGACCACCTGGCTTTTTCGCCGTAGCTGCTGAGTAACCAAGGTTGACAAATGGCTCAAGTGGGCATTGAGGTCAAGGATTTAAATTTCAGTTGGCCTAATGGAGAAAAAGTTATCAAATCTTGCTCTTTAGAAGTACCCAAGGGTGAGTTTTGGATGCTCTTAGGTACAAATGGCAGCGGAAAATCTACTTTACTGAGACTGCTGGCGGGGTTATTAGCTCCTGAATCTGGCGAAATTCGGGTTTTGCAACCCGTTGGCTTTGTCTTCCAAAATCCAGATCATCAACTGGTGATGCCAACTGTTGGTGCTGATGTGGCTTTTGGATTGGTGGAAGAAAAGTTGCCGCCTGCTGCTACCAGAGCAAGAGTTGAGGAGGCGCTTGGAGCGGTGAATTTGCTTACATTGCAACGACGCCCTATTTATGCACTCTCTGGGGGACAAAAACAGCGAGTCGCGATCGCCGGTGCGATCGCCCGTCGCTGTGAAGTCTTATTATTAGATGAACCCACTGCCTTACTAGATCCAGATAGCCAGCTGGATTTAGTTGCTGGTGTCCGCCGCCTTGTCAAAAGTCGAGGTATTACAGCCCTATGGGTGACACATCGATTAGATGAGTTGAATTATTGTGACGGCGCTTTCTTGCTAGAAAAAGGCTCTCTGGTAGATAGTGGTGAAGCCGAACGTCTCAAACAACGTCTGATGGAGGTACACAGCGAAGCCTCTTAATTAAGTGCTGAGTGCTAAGTAAAATTCATTGCATTTCGCATTCCTGAATAATACTAACTAGAACTGTAACGCGCCTTTTAAATAAAGGCGCGTTTTAAGTTGGTGCGTCTATCTGAAGTTTGAGTTTTGTGAGGCTGCCGTATTTTTTGTTTTATGTAACATAGTGTTACAGACTATGCATCAATTATTATAAAACTTATGAATGAATTTTGTTAACTCTAGAAAATTGTGATTAAAAACCATGCCCCGTTCCTTACTCCAAGCCGTTTTGTTAGTGGACGGCTACAATATAATAGGCGCTTGGCCTTGCCTTAAAAAAACGCGTGATAGCGTTGGATTAGAGGCCGCACGGGGCGAACTTGTGGAAGCAATGACTGGTTATAGTGCGTTTCAAGGTTACACAACTCAGATAGTTTTTGATGCCCAATATCAAAACACCTCTAGTAATAAAGAAATTATTACTGAGCTTTTATCTGTTTATTACACTGATTTTGGGCAAACCGCAGATACTTATATTGAAAAATCCTGCGCTTCTTTTCGCCACCAAATAGCCCAATCTTTGATTTCTCGTGTGATTGTTGCTACATCAGATCGGGCACAGCAGTTGATGATACAAGGGTATGGGGCTGAATGGTTGTCAGCACAACAACTTTGTGGGGAAGTGGAAGCCACTGTCTGCCGGATGCGACAGAAGTATCATACGCGCAAACAATCTAAGAGTCGGTTTTTAGCTAATGGCATTGATGCTAAGGCGCGGCAACGTCTGGCTGAATTACGAATGGGATTGTAGTAGATATTTAGTATCTAAGAGTCTCTGCTTAAATTCTTGAATAGATTTTGGCTGCAAAATTTCTATAAATTAACTATCTAAAAAAAATATTGGCGAAAGTACTTGCCAAATACTATTTTTAGCCCTAAGATTATAAATCGTGAGCGTTCCTCAGTAGCTCAGTGGTAGAGCGATCGACTGTTAATCGATTGGTCGCTGGTTCGAATCCAGCCTGGGGAGTTTAACAATTTTAGATTTTAAATTTTGGATTCTAGATTGTCCATCAGAAACTTATGGTCGCTTAACTCGGCTGTGACGTTTCTGAATCATGGGTCTTTTGGTGCTTGTCCTAAACAAGTGCTGGAGTTTCAACAAAGACTGCGATCGCAGCTCGGACAGGAACCCCTAAGCTTTTATGGGTTCGTTGCTACCTCGTGGGTGGACAGAATTCAGACAGCAAAATCAAGAGCAGTGTGAGTATTTGGCAAGGGTTCTCAAGGGGTTGCTCTCAGGTTAATCTAGTTTTTAGGAAGGTGGCGATCGCTTCAATGGTTTGTTCTGCACTCTTAGCAGTAAACATTGGGCCAGCTGCCAAATAAATATTTTTGTCAGATACCAAATTTAAGACAATATTGTAACTGCTTGAACTTGTACCTGTTACTGTGTCAATTGTAACTGCATCCATATTCAGCCCTGCTATTTCTGAAAGTTTAGCTTCAATAACTTCTTGCCCAAGCCAACCTTTACGTTTGATAGTTGCTTTGTCAAAAGTTTTATCGAAAATGCAAATAATTATATTATTCATCAGCAAATAAATAATGCAAACAGCACCACTTGCAATTAAGAATAAACCTAGAGGATAAGTCCAAAAACGAGTATCTTCATGAATAGTTAATTTTGGTTGTTGAGAGTTTTTAAGAAAGGCGTTAATTTGTGCAACCATAGATTCTTTGTGAGTGCTGTCTGCATTTACTAAATGTATGGGAATTGAACCATCTCTCGTCAGAAGTAGCAAGGGATAACTATTTCCAGCAGTCGTACTAGTGTCTAGTTTTGCACCTAGCACGTCTTTGAGATTCCAAGTTTTAACTTGAGATTTTAAAATACTTTTGGTGATTAATTGGCAACTTTCTTGAGTGGGTTTAACCAGATTACAAGTAAAAGTAGTTGTCTTTGCCAGTGTCATTATCAACAAAACGCCTCCTGCTACAAATAATCCGCCAAATAACCAGTAGAGGATGGCTGCTGGCTTAAGTTGTAGTTTCAATAATGTTGGAGTTTGTTCTAAGATTTTGAGTCTCATTGTTGTAACTGTAGTCTTTACTCAAAGCAGCCCATACACGAAATTTAGCTTTTGCATCGCAGATTGAAATGATTTGGTTTTCAATCTCGTGTTAGGAATCGTTGTGGCTTGTCATTATATGGCAAATACATATACCCAAGAACTAGATCGCAAAGACATTATCGGGCTAGTGCTATTCTTTTAAGTGATTGCACTTAAAATTGCTGAAACTAGGATAAACGCTTGACATGACTTCTGGAGCGCTGCCTGACAATCCTTTTGTGGCTGCGGGGATGATTGAAGATCCCAGGCTGTTTGTCGGTCGTAAAGATGAATTACACGCGATCGCATCTCGGATGAAGGGCGATCAGCCTACAAGTATAAATATAGTTGGTGACAAGCACATTGGTAAATCTTCGTTGCTGCATTATTTCGTTCTGACCTGGCAGCAGCGAATATTAAACAACAGCAGTAATTATGTGGTAATTTACCTACCGTTACGGGGTGTAGATTGCCAAACTGAAACGGGTTTCTATGAGGCTGTAGCTGAAGGTTTACTGAATCACGTTCAGGGATGGCAGCAACGCAGTCTGCAAAATTGTTGGAAGACTAAACCGCTTAATCGTCAAGCTTTTTCAGATGCGGTTAAGCAATGGAAACAGCAAGGAAAGCTACCCGTCCTCTGTTTGGATGATTTTGAAAGCCTTTTGAAATATCCCGATAAATTCGATAATGGATTTTATGACAATTTGCGATCGCTCATAGAAAACAACGCCTTGATGTTGGTAGTAGCTTCCCGCAAATCACTCAAGGTTTATGGTAATGAATATCGGTTTGTTTCTACTTTTTTCAATATGGCTCACTGTATTGTTTTGAGAGAACTAACTACAGATGAAGCAATTGAACTGATACGCTTGCCAACTCGCTCTACAAATGGTGCAGCTTTGAGTGTAGACGAACAGAATCATGCCCAGCAATGGGGTAATCGTCATCCTTACAAGTTGCAATTGGCTGGTTACTATTTGTGGGAAGCACGTCAACAAGGCAAAGCAATCAAGTGGGCGAAACAGCAGTTTGAACAACAGCTTGCAAATCCTAAATCCAAAGTAAAAAGACAAGGATGGCAATTATGGCTGCATTGGTTAGTTTGGGATTTACCAGTGCGCCTGGGTAGAATAGCCAAGTTCATTGGTAAGGCTGTTGATGATGTGAGCAACTGGATTATCGGGATGGTAATTCTGCTTTTGCTCGTTTTGGTTTTGGTGGGTGTGCTGCACTGGAATGAAGTTTGGGATTTTGTGCGTGACAAGTTGGGGATAAAGTAGCCATGAGTAACAGGTCGCTAACATCAGGCTTTTGGAATTATGTGGCTGAATGCGTGCGCCTTATATATTGGATTTACTTCAAGCCTTTTACTTTTGAACGTTGGCTGCGCGATATCCATCCACAACTGAAGCCGAGAGATAACCCTTTTAATAAACGGGCTGAGTTTCATACTAACCCCCGCTTGCGTCGCTATGCTGGACAAGTTTGGTGGGTAACTGCTGTAGTTCAAATAGTTGCTGTATTGCTGGTGGCACGAGTTTACACTCTGGTTAGTGGTGATTCATTTAACTGGTTTCAAAGCTCTGTTTTTTTGATGGGCTGCTTTATAAGAAGGGTTATAGAGCGTGGTGGTAATGAAAATAGGGAATTTATTTTCGCTGTTGCTTTCGGTACCATTTTTCTTGCACCTAACTTTTTATCAGGCGTGGCGTTGGACGTGGCGTTTGGCGTGGCGTTTGGCGTGGTGTTTGGCGTGGCGTTCGACGTGGCGTTCGACGCGGCGTTCGTCGTGGCGTTCGGCGTGGTGGTAGGTGTAGTGTTCGTCGTGACGTTCGGCGTGGTAGGTGTAGTGTTCGGCTTGGCGGTAGACGTAGCGTATGGCATGGCGTATGGCGTGGCGTTCGTCGTGGTGGTAGGCATGGCATTCGTCATGGCGTTAGGCGAGGATGAAGGCATGGTATTCAACCTGACGTTAGGCGTGGTAGGCATGGGACTCGGCATGATAGCCCGTGTGCCAGGCATCATGATATTAAGCGTGGCATTTATTTTAGGTGTGTTTCGGGTTTACTTCTGGTTGCCAGAATTACTGTGGATACTCACCCTGTTCTTATTGTTTCGCAATGAAAAGTGGGTAAATTGTTTGCGATATCTGCCCCCTTGCTTTGATGAATTGATTATTTTGCCTCTGCCTTTCATGGATGTGATGATTGTAGAGGCTTATCGAAAGAACCCAGATGTTGCCCGTGAGACTATTAATTATCTAATTACATCCACCAATCACCAAAGAGTTGCAGCACAGGCAATTTCTGGGATTGCTGGAGATATTCTCAATCGTTGTCAGAGGTTGAGCGATATTGTGGAGATTGCCAACCAACTAGCGTGGATTTCCTCACCACCACCAGAGGAACTTGGCACTGTACTGCCCCAATTTTTGGAAATCAGCCAGGATGTACGGGCATCAGAGGAAGCAACTTCACCTTATCGTAAATATGAATTACTGAATATTCCCATCACTGCATTACGCCAACTGGGGCAAAGTCTAGCTTTGACAAAAGATGCTCGTGTTGCTGTCTCTTTCGGCAACACTGCACAAAGCTGGCTAATTATACTAGAGACGGCGCAGCGCACTTTAAACGAACAGGCACAGCAATCAAAAGAAATTCGGCAAGTTTATATTGCTGGTAATTCACTAGACCCAAAAACAGCAAAGAATCGTTTTAAAGGGCGAATTGATATATTTCGGGAAATCGAATCTTTGGCGCTTTCTGAGCAACCGCCAGTGTTGTTACTCTATGGAGGACGGAGGACAGGAAAAACTTCAGCGCTGAAATATCTACCTTACAGAGTACAAGCAAATATTGTACCTTTGCTGGTAGATTTACAGGGTGCAGCATCAGCCACAACGTTAAAAGGATTGGCTGAAAATTTAGCTCAACAAATTATCGAAGCTGCACGGCGATTACCCCGCAGAGTATACTTGCCTAATCCAGATGCCAGTAAACTAGCTGAAGATCCATTTCCTGCACTGCAAACTTGGTTAGCAGAAATAGAACGCAGCAACTCCGGTAAGCAATTTCTCCTCTGTTTGGATGAATATGAACGCTTGGGTGAGGTAGTGGAAGCAACAAGCAGCCGTGCGCCACTCAATTTTATGCGTAACCTACTGCAACATCAACGCAAGTGGATTTTACTTTTTAGTGGTTCGCACGAGTTATCTGAACTTGATGATTACTGGAGTGACTATCTAATTAATACCCGTGCTTTGCGAATGACTTACCTGCACGAGTTAGAAGCCCGCGATTTGATTCAACAGCCAGTAGAGAACTTCCGCGATATCTATGAACCAACTGCTGTAGATGAAATTATCCAACTTACTCGCTGTCAACCTTATCTCGTTCAGTTGGTGTGTTATGAGTTGGTGGAGTTGCTAAACCGCGATATCAGAAGAAACAGGCGAGAAGCTGATACAGCAAAAGCTACTGCACAGGATGTTAAAGAAGTTATACCTGTTGTGCTGGAGCGAGGCGATCAGTATTTTCGGGAATTATGGACGAGTTTAACAGATAGCGATCGCTCTCTCCTGCGCCGAATAATCCACGGAGAAACTCCCACACAGCAAGACAAAGGCGTTATCCGCAAACTAACGCGAAAAGAAATCTTGACTCAAGAAGGCAATGCTTTTCAAGTGCCTTTGGTGCAAAAGTATATAGAACAGTTGCTAGAAGAAGAGTAATATAACAGTTTTATAATGGTTCTCGCTTGGGTGCAGTACATTTTTGACCTCTCTCCAAACCTCTCTCCTAAAAGGAGAGAGGCTTTGAATCTTACTCCCCTTCCCTTGAAGGGAAGGGGCTGGGGGTTAGGTCTGTATTCCATGCAATTGCGAAGCGCTATATTCAAAATTTTCATCGTTATGTACCAACCGACATCGCTACAGGGATGACGGATGTCGCTACAGGGACGACGAATGTCACTACAGAGACGACAGATATCGCTACAGGGATGACGGATGTCGCTACAGAGACGACGAATGTCACTACAGAGATGACGAATGTCGCTACAGAGACGACGAATGTCACTACAGAGACGACGAATGTCACTACAGAGATGACGAATGTCGCTACAGGGACGACGAATGTCACTACAGAGATGACGAATGTCGCTACAGGGACGACGAATGTCACTACAGAGACGACAGATGTCGCTATAGTCGCAGTTTCATGCTATAGCAACTGGCTAAATTCAAATTAACTATGAAATATCACAGTTACTAAAGGTAGCAAAGCCAACAAAAAGCCATGCCAGGATTGCAATTGAGCTTCTGGGGTTGCTTCTGGCGGTGCTAATAGAGCTTCTACTCTTTGTTCTAAACGATCTGCACCAGAGGAACCTAATGCAGCACAGCAAATTTCCGATAAGACAGGGCCGCTACTAACTACTAATAAAAGTGATTCTGCTAACACCAGAGGGTCTACCTGCAATGCTGCATAACTGTCAGCACGGAGTTCGCGCAAAGCTAACAATTCTTCCCACAAAGGCTCTGTATTCGGCAACCATGCAGTGCAAGAACGCACCCAACCCAACCAAAAAAACCAGAATGTATCCCTGTAATAGTGATGCCCTTGCTCATGGGCTAAGACGCTTTCTAAATGAGCCGGTGAGAGAGTTTGCACTAATCCTTGGCTAACTACTAGCTCTGGTTGCCAAAAACCGATTTGACCGGCAAACAACGCGCCCGTTTGCAGCAGTCTGGCTTGTCTATCGCCAACATTCACTAAGGGGCAGTTACGGGCAGATTCTACAGATTGCCAACCTTGGAAAGCAAGTTTAATGCATGAAATGGCAAAAAATGCCAAATAAATTAATACTAATAAATAGCTAATTGAGCCTGTATACATTCCGCCCATTTGTCCTTGAGGCCCCATGAACAGCACAGCGATCGCAGTCATGAAAATTAGCAAGGGCGGGAAGAGAAACAAAAATAGCGATCGCTGCCATCGCCGACTCCAATTGCCTTGGGGTTGATTCCAAGCGGATCTTAACCACCAGGCAACTGCCAAAGCATTTAAAATCATTATCAGATGCATCATTGTTCCTCCCTGGCTTGGCGTGCAGATTGAATCCGTTTGGCGATCGCTGCTATTTGTTCGCTAGCTGCTTCATCCAGACTATCAGCAAAGGCAGCAACAACATCGGGGTTCCCCACTGCCAGAAATCGCTGTAACTGCTCGTGAGCTTTGATCACTTCTGATTGTTGCTTACTCAGCATTGGCCGCCAATAGAATGCCCGCTCCTTTTTGTCGCAGGCCAGCCAACCTTTATCAGTAAGGCGGCGTAAGACGGTGGTGACAGAAGTATACGCTAATTCGCGGTTGGGATCGGCGAGGATGCGATCGTGTACATCCTTGACTGTGGCTGAACCAAGCTCCCAAATGATATTTAAAATTTCCGCTTCTAACGGGCCTAAAGATAGTTGTTTAGGGCGGTAGTCGGGTAAAGGTGCCATAGCGATTTTCGATTTGGGATGAGCAAAGTGGAGGGAAAAACTTTAGTTTCTATTTGGCAAGTTTAGTCAGGATGTGTAGTGGTGCTAACTTGAAATACCAAATACAGCTTGAGAAAACCTGTTCTTGTTTTAGATTACAGGATAGTGCAGCAAATCTGAAAGTCTAAAAGCATAAAAATAGACTTTTTGAGTATTTTTGTATTGAATAGGTTACATCATGCATATTTGATGCTAAAAAATTGTTTGCGAATAATTGTGACTATAGTTAGTGACACCAACTAGGTAGAATGTTATTTTCGGCAGTAGTATTAAAACAGGTGTATCCAGCCCGTGAAGTTATTCGTATACCACACTCCTGAATTGACTCCAACGGATAAAGCGCCAGAATGTGCGATCGCAGTCGATGTCTTGCGAGCTACTAGCACAATTGCGACTGTCTTGGCATCTGGAGGCGAAGCTGTACAAGTATTCAGCGATTTAGATCGGTTAATTGAAGTTAGCGAAAAATGGCCCCCTGAAAAACGTTTGCGGGCTGGAGAACGCGGCGGTGCGAAAGTAGCTGGTTTTGAGTTGGGTAACTCTCCCCTCGACTGCACACCAGAATTAGTAGAAGGGCGGCGTTTATTTATCAGCACTACAAATGGCACTCGTGCTTTACAACGAGTACAAGATTCCCCAAATGTCTTAGCAGCAGCCTTGATTAACCGGGCGGCGGTGGTGCAATTTCTTTTAGATAAGCAACCAGAGACAGTGTGGATTGTCGGTTCCGGTTGGGAAGGTAGTTTTTCTTTAGAGGATACAGTTTGTGCGGGTGCGATCGCTCATAGTATTTTGCAACAAAGCAACTTGTTACCTGAAGAACTCGCTGGTAACGATGAAGTAATTAGTGCGATCGCTCTTTACTCTCAATGGCAAGATAACTTATTAGGATTACTTCACCAAGCGAGTCACGGCCAACGATTGCTGCGTCTTGACTGTCACGAAGATTTAAAATATTGTTCCCAAACTGATATTTTAGATGTCTTGCCCATACAACATGAAACGGGAGTATTAAAAAGTCAAAAGAAATAGGGAATGGGGAGCAGGGGAGACAAGGGGACAAGGGGACAAGGGGACAAGGGGACAAGGGGACAAGGGGGCAGGGGAGCAGGGGAGCAGAGGAGAAGTTGAAGAAAGTTTTTCCCCTCTGCCCCTCTGCCTCTTATGCCTCTTATGCCCAATGCCCTATGCCCCATGCCCAATTTTCAAATCCTTAAGCATTTGCTGAAGTCTTTGTCGCCAAGGAGAAGGATAAGTCCCTAGAATTGCGGAAATTTTTCCACAAGCAAGGACGGAATAAGCAGGGCGACGGGCTGGTGTGGGATATTCGGCGGTTGTAATGGGGACAATACGTTCAATTTTCAAAGGGAAGCCTAGTTGTTGTGCTTCTTCAAAAATAGCGACGGCAAAATCATACCAGCTAGCAACGCCGCTATTAGTGTAGTGATAAGTGCCGCTAATTTCTGGGGTTAACTGGGGAATTGTCTGCCCTATAACTGTGGCTATATCTTGCGCCCAAGTCGGGCTACCAATTTGATCGGCAACAACACGGAGTTCTTGGCGTTCTGCACCTAGTCGCAGCATGGTTTTGACAAAGTTACTTTTGCCAAAGGTTCCATAAACCCAAGCTGTGCGGAGAATGAGATGATGGGCGCAAGTTTCTTGAATAGCTTCTTCTCCGGCGAGTTTGGTTTTACCATAGACACTCAAGGGATTAGTTGTATCGGTTTCTTGATAAGGGCTACAGCCATTGCCATCAAAAACGTAATCAGTTGAAATATGAATTAGGAAAGCTCCTAATTTTTGGCTTTCTTGGGCAATAATTAGGGGTGCAGTCGCATTAATAGCGGTAGCAAGTTCGGGTTCGCTTTCGGCTTTATCTACAGCAGTATAAGCGGCAGCATTAATGATGATTTGCGGCTGCTTTGATCTAATAACGTTGCGGAGGGTATCGGGTTGGGTAAGGTCTACTATTGGGCGTGCTACTGAGATAATATCCCCATAAGATGAGAGTATTTGTTGTAGTTCCTTACCCACTTGACCGTTGCTACCAATCAGCAAAATTGATTTTGTCATTTGTCATTTGTCATTTGTCATTTGTTATTTGTCATTTGTCCAAGAGAAGCCACGTCCATTCTTTAACTTGGTTTGAATTAGTTCGATGAAAGACAAAGTTTTTCCGCACACTATAAAAGTAAGCTTAGGGTGTAGCAAAAGGCTGGGTATCTGACAAAATCCAATGACAAATGACCAATGACCAATGACAAATGACCAATGACAAATGACCAATGACAAATGACCAATGACCAATGACAAATGACCACTTAATCAAATACTTCAGCAGTTCTGAAAGATTTACCAGCTTGGTCTTTAGCTGATAAAATCGGTGGCCCACTCAGAGGCCAATCTATCCCTAAATCTGGATCGTTCCATAGAATTGTGCGATCGCTTTGGGGCACGTAATAATCTGTAGTTTTGTAGAGAACTTCGGCTAGTTCTGAAAGTGCAAGAAAGCCGTGAGCAAAACCTGGTGGTATCCACAGTAGGCGTTTGTTTTTAGCACTGAGTTCATAACCTACCCACTTACCGAAGGTAGGCGAACTTTTTCTAATATCTACGGCTACGTCAAAAATAGTACCAACAATCGCCCGAATGAGTTTACCTTGGGGTTGTTGGATTTGATAGTGCAATCCGCGTAGGACGTTTTGTTTAGAGCAAGAGTGGTTATCTTGGACGAAGTTCGTAACAATCCCTATTTGTTGAGCAAATCTTTGGTGGTTGTAGGCTTCAAAAAAGAAACCGCGATCGTCTCCAAATACTTGGGGTTCGAGTTGGATAACTTCAGGAATTTTGGTATGTACAATGCTCATTAATATTACAAGTAATGTGCCACAATCTTAATTTTGAGAGTAATTTTATACTTGTATTTTACAGGTCTTATAATTAAGATTTTGACTGTGGTTTTTTTGTTTTGAATAAGTAAATCACGTTAGTTCAATTTGACAGTCATCGCCAATCATAAATCGCAAGGCTTTAGGGCGACGGGGTGCAAGATTCAATTGTGCCCTTTGTCCAATCACACTATCAATAATGCGCTGATGAATTCCGGCAATTTTAGCACCTTCTAAAATCACGCTGTGTTCTAAATCAGTATCAATGAGTGTGACATTGTTAGCGATGCTACTATAAGGGCCAATAAAGCAGTTTTCTAAATGACAATTGCTACCAATGACTACTGGCCCCCGAATTGTGCAGTTAATTACTTTAGATTTTACCCCGATTTTGACTCGTCCAATAATCTGACTTTGGGCATCGATTTCGCCCACAACTGATGCTGTCAGATAGGTATCGAGAATTAATCTATTAGCTTCTAATAAATCATCTTTTTTACCAGTATCTAACCACCAGCCTTGGAGATTGTGGGCTACAACCTGCTTTTGCTGATTAATGAGGTATTGAATAGCATCAGTGATTTCCAACTCGCCTCTAGTGGAAGGTTGAATATTTGCGATCGCATCATAAATGAGGTGAGAAAAGAAATAAACCCCTACTAATGCCAGATTTGAAGGAGGGACTTTGGGTTTTTCAATTAATTGTAATACCCGTCCAGTTTCATCAACCTGAGCCACACCAAAAGCGCTAGGGTTAGCAACTGAACGTAATAAAATCAAAGCATCTGGCTGTTGTTGGCTAAATTGTTGCAGAAAGTAACGTAACTCACCTAGTTGAATCAGGTTATCTCCCAAGTACATGACAAAGGGAGAATCTCCTAAAAAGGGACGGGCAATTTGGACGGCGTGAGCAAGTCCAAGTGGCTGATCTTGTACGATGTAGGTGATGTTCGCTCCAAAGGATTCTCCATTTCCAGTTTTCCCTTGGACTTCTGCCCCGGTTTCTGGACTGATAATGATGCCAATATCAGTAATACCAGCCGCGACCATTTCTTCAATGCCATACCATAAAACAGGTTTGTTAGCAACTGGAACAAGTTGTTTCGCCCCGCTGTAGGTAAGAGGACGTAAGCGTGTACCTTTACCGCCAGAAAGAATTAGTGCTTTCATAGTGCTTTCATCAGGATTTAGGATTAATTACAAGTCATTAGTCAAGATAATCTGAAATCTTGACAAAATCCCAAATCATTGAATTTACATTATGGTGTCAGTATGATGTTAGTTTAGATGTATCCTAATTTAGTTGAAAGGATTAACAGAATTTGAGCAGTTTAGACGCCTTGCGTCTGGCGATAATCAGCAATCCCCGATCGGGCAACACCTGGCTACGAAAAATGCTGGCAGCCATTTATGAAATGGCTGAACTGGCGGTGCATCATCCAGATGACATTTCCTGGCACTTGCTACCACCAAGATTAGTGCTTCAGATTCATTGGCACAGAAGTGATGATTTAGTTTCATTGCTCGCCCAGCAAGGATTTCGTGTGGTAGTTCTTGCCCGCCATCCCTTGGATGTATTGATTTCTATTCTGCATTTTGCCAACTACGAACCGGATACTGCCAGCTGGTTAAAAGGTGAAGGGGGAACCGAGATTTCCATCCTTGAGAAAACACCACTTAGCCCAGAGTTTATCAACTATGCGACTGGGAGTAGAGCAGCAGCACTTCTCTCGATTAGCCCGGAATGGTGGAGGCGAGAAGACACATTAAAAGTTCGTTACGAAAATCTGGTGAATGATGCAGTCAAGGAACTTGCCCAGTTTAACGAAGAACTGGGGCTGACCCCAGTTAAGCCTATATTAGATGTGGTTTCGTTGCATTCCATCGATCGCCTCCGTACCATGAGTACAAACAATCACTTTTGGCAGGGAAAGTATGCTCTCTGGAAGAAGCTGCTTATAGCACCTGTTGCTCAAGAGATTGCTCTTGCCCATCAAAACGTGTTAGCTAAACTTGAGTATGTGTGTAATGCTAACCCGACTCTAACCCAAGAGCAGGCGATCGCTAACTGGAATGCTATTGCAGTTAAAGAAAGCTTACCTCGCAGTCTCTCTATTTTTTAGAAATCAGCCATTATAGGTACTGCTTGAGAACTTCGGCGGTAGCAAGTCCTGTTTTTGCCCAGCTGAACTGACTGGCGCGGTTGAGGCCAAGGGTACGTAGACGCGAGCGCAATTCTGAATTAGTTGCGATCGCCTGCATTGCTTCTGTAATTTCTCCGGTGTTGTAGGGATTGACTAGAATCGCCGCATCGCCAGCCACTTCAGGTAAGGAGGAGAGATTGGAGGTAATGACGGGAGTACCACAAGCCATTGCTTCGAGGACAGGTAAACCAAAACCTTCCCAGAGACTGGGGAAAACGAGAGCGATCGCTTGATTGATGATTTTTGGCAATTCGCCATAAGGAACATAGTCAAGGAACTTTACCTGATTAGTTACACCCAATTCTGCAACTTGCACTTTTAAAATCGGGGTGTAACGCGAATCAATTGGCCCTACTAACCATAGTTCATAGTCTTTGCAGTTAGGTAACGCCGCAAAAGCACTGATGAGTCGCTGGATGTTTTTGTAAGGGTCTTGGCGGCCAATATAGAGAAAGTAGTTGCGGGTAGGGAGGTTGAGAGGAAGGAAGTGAGTGCGATCGTGCGCTAAAGGAATCGCAGTAATTTTGCTGGCGGGAATTTGGTAAAAATCGGTGATATCTTTAGCCGTAGTCTGGGAGATGCAAATAATGTGTTGTGCTTGCTTAAAAACTTGGGGAGTGTAGTAGCGGTGATAGGCTGTGAGTGGTGAGAAGCCTTTGGCAAAACGTAACGGTATCATATCAAAAGATGTGACAACAAAACGACAACTACTATAAAGAGGTGCTTCTGGTAGTGGGGAGAATAAAAGACTTGATTTAAGGTTTTTATATATTTGTGGTAGTTGAAATTGTGTCCAAAGCAAGCGGTTAAAATGACCTTTTGTGCCGTGGTCTGGGGTTAAGTTTGGCGGGATTAGATAGCAATCAAAATCAGGATATTTTTGGGCTACTAACAGAGTAGGTTGGAAAGATTTTAAATAAGGAAAAAGGTTTTGAGCATAGTTGCCTATACCGGTTGGTTTAGACAAAAGAATAGATAAGTTAATAATTAATTGATTAGAGGAAATATTATCTACTATATTCATTTATTATTTTTTTCATTTACCTATAATGATTGTAAAATAACAATTTTTACATGAATTATTAAAAATTAGAGAATACTATAGTAACTTAATATCTGTAATTTTTTACACAGCTTTTCTGATGATCATACCAAAGGATGTAGAAGCGAAACGCTCAAATAAAAATTTTAAATGTGCTTCTTGTCGTAGCTCATGTATTTGATTATAGTATGGAGGAATATCAATAAATTTATCTAACACACGAGAACCAATATTGAAATCGAGGGGTGCTACTTGATGGCCTGCCGCAGTTAGTTTTTTAGCAATTTGTTCAAAATCTTTTTTTCTAAAAAGTACTGTTCCATAGTTGTCAATAGTTGTTTCTTCTTCTAAATAATTAAACTCTGTCGTCTGTATACTTATTCCTCCAGGAACTAGAGTCTTTAGAGAATTTTCGATAAACAGAAGTCCATTTTTAATGCTACCTAGATGTTCTAATGCACAAGCAGACCAACAGAAATCATATTTACCTTCTAAGTAAGCAGGAATAGCATTCATGTCGACATACTTTAGACTCACATTTTTAGTAAATAGTTCTTTTGTACATAATTCAGGACGGAATATCTTTTCTAAAGAAGACATATTTTGTTTAGTTTCTATCCAACCTTGTGCAGCTGATGCTGTTGGATGTAAATCTGTAGCCGTAATCGCAATATCATAAGCAGCTAGAATACTTGGCAGAGGTTCTTCACCACAACCAAAACCTAAACCTTTACGTCCAGGAGTAAGTAAATCATATTCATATAATGCTTGTAAAATATAGCAAAATTCCCACAATTTTCGATGGTATGCTACCGGAATTTTCATCTCTTGACACCAGTAAAAAAACCAATCTGATTCAATATCATTTTGTTGACAAGCTTTGGATTGTAAGTTGATTTTTTGTGGAGATAAATTACTAGGTATTATCAACTGTTCGCGCAAACTACGAGCATATTCATATCCCAAAGTTTTAATGTTCAAGCTTATAGCATCTGTTGTCGAAGAAGGAAGGCTATACTTTTTTTTCAATGATCTTAATAGATTCAATATAGGTTTTACGATTTGCAGTATTGTATCTAGCATAATTTTCAACTCGCTTTTTAGTTTCTTATGTCAAGCTTAATTGCTTAATGTTGGTCTATTAGCAGAATTGTTACTAGTAATAAATAAGTTGATAGTAATTTATTTAACAAATATATAGGAGAATATCTCTCTTTTGCAAATCTTGTTATGGTGTTAATTTTGATAAAATTTTATAGCATTCATACTTAAAAATTGACTGTGAAGTTAATAGCGTAAGTTGTTCTACTTGTGGGTTTTTTAGACAAAAAAGATAGATTAACGAATAAATTTTAAGCTTTTATTCAAACTGAATTTAATTATACAAACAAGAGAGAAACTCTTCAGCAGATTGTTGCCATGAGAATGGTATATACTCATTTTTTATGCGCTCTACCAAATTACTGTAGTAAATATCTGAATCAAGTAGTTCTTTTAAAGCTTCATACAGTTCTGTTGGTTGAGTAGGAGAGAAATATCTACAAAAATCGCCTCCTACTTCAGGCAAAGATCCACCATTGCTAGCAATCACAGGTTTACAGTGTTGTAGTGCTTCTACCACAGGTAATCCAAACCCTTCATAAAAGGAGGCTTGAACTAAACAGTAACAGTTTTGATAGAGAAAATCTAGTTGAGCATCGCTCACTGAACCTAGTATTTGTATGAGCTTGCCATACATTTTATTAGATTCTATCAAGTTATCAGTTTCTGAGTCCCAACCTTTATTACCGGCAAAAATTAAAAATACATCATCATAACTATAATTTATTAATAAATCAAAGGCTGCAATAATTGTTTTAATATTTTTATGAGGCACTAAACTTCCAACTACTAAAATATATTTTTTATTAAGTAACTTCTGCAATTTTACATTAGGCTTATTATTTTCTTCACTTAGTAATAAATCCTGTTTATAATAATTACTACCCAAGCGAAAGCTTTGAAGAGTTTGTGAACTATTATTAGCTAATATCCCTTTATTTATCGCATTACTATAATCTTCAGCACTCTTTTTAGAAATACATAATACCTTATCGAATAAAATCGAATAATCACTGTAGAATTTTGTAAAAGCTTTAGTAAATCTCTGAGAAGAAAATTCTGGAAATTTTATGGGAATGAGGTCATAGCATATAACTACAATAGTAACTTTATAAGTTTTTAAAAGTTGTAAGAATCGGTAATAAGTTTTAGGTAAATCCCAGTTGGCATCAGCTATTACATAAATATCTCCTGACTGAATTATAGAATCTTCAAATTCAAGAAAAGCTTTTTTGTTTGCTGAATTTGAATCCAACCAATCAACTAAATTTAATTTATAAAATAAATTTATAAATTTATTTTTCAGCTTCAAAAGTAGAGCTTGAAGTTTTATATTTATTTTAGTTATAGCGAGATATTTGTTAACCTCGATCGAATGGTCATTTTGCTGTTGATTAAGATTAGTCACTCTCTGCATAAAACTACCATCAAACATAACCGCTACTATTTCTATATCTGTGCGGTTTGAGCTTATTTGCAATAATTCAGAAGTTAGTTCTCGAACTACTCGATGGATTCCAGTATTTTTATATGTATGTTTTGCAGTGTGAGTACAATCTATAAATATCTTCATTCTAAAACCTATTTGAAACTATTTTCATGCAAATTTTTAATAAATTTTTTACTTAAAAAACTTACCTAAGAAAAGCCATAACTAAAAAACTTAGTAGTTACATCCTTAGGTAAGCTATTTTACTTTTTTCCTAGTTTCAAGTGAATGGTTATTTATGATTAAGAAACTAAAAAGCTAACTGCTTAATTTCTTAAGGTCATAATCAACCATTAACTCGACCAATTGACTAAAAGAGTATTGAGGCTGCCAACCTATTCCATTTTTAATTTTATCAATGCAACCAACTAACTGCACTGATTCATCAGCGCGATAAAAAGCGGGGTCAATCGAGACATAATCTTGCCAATTAAGCCCAACACAGTCAAAAGCACACTCAACAAGTTCTTTAACAGAATAGGTTTCACCACTGGCAATGAGGTAGTCATCGGGTTGTTCCTGCTGTAACATCAGCCACATAGCGTAGACAGCATCTTTGGCGTAGCACCAATCACGACGGGCGTCTAGGTTGCCTAATTTTAATTCATTTGCCAAACCTAATTTAATTTGGGCAACTGCGTGCGTGATTTTGCGAAATACAAATTCTGTCCCACGTCGAGGTGATTCGTGAGTATAAGTAATACCACAACAGGTGTAAAGGTTGTATTTCTGCCGATAGTTGACAGTCATCCAATGAGCATAAGCTTTAGCAACTCCATAAGGATTCCGGGGACGAAAGGCAGTGCGTTCGGTTTGAGGCGATTCGTCGGGTTGACCAAAAACTTCACTACTGGATGCTTGATAGAATCTGGCATCAGGTTTGCAGCGACGAATGGATTCTAAGAGGCGGGAAACACCGAGGGCTGTATATTCAGCAGTGAGAGCAGGTTGTGTCCAAGAAAGAGGAACGTAACTTTGAGAGGCGAGATTATAAATTTCGTCAGGTTGGCATTCGCTCACTACATCCATGAGGGATGATTGATCGAGGAGGTCGCCGGATACAATTTGAATGTCGCCATAAAGGTGGGTGATGCGCTCTAGATTACTGGTGCTAGAACGGCGGACTAGACCAAAGACTTGGTAGCCTTTTGCTACGAGTAGTTCGGCAAGATATGAACCATCCTGTCCGGTTAACCCGGTGATTAGGGCTTTTTTTGTTGTCATGCTCACTTTTTTTACAATATATTTCTTCTCTGGAAATACTGAATTATAGCATTGTTACTTTTGGTTTAATACCAACTAAAACTGGATATAGTCCTAACGATAAAACTCGAAACTCTAGTACAGATGTTGTATTTATAGTAAACTTTAGTTTTGTTTTCTCTTTCTTGAAAATATCTCTTAAAGTAAGTTCTTTTTTGGCTAGAACTAGCGCACCAGAATTAGTAGAAATATCTGCGATCGCTACAACTAAATCTAGATTCCTTCTAGATATTTCATTATCTTCGTCAAAGGCAAAGATTTCAAATTCAACTAAATATTTACCTTTGCAATAAGAATCGTAAGGGCCAAAGATTGCAAATCCTTGTCCATCATCAGGATTTACATTCACAAAATACTCTTGCTTGATTTCGATTATTGAACCAATGCCATGAAAAATTACCTCATTTTTAATTTTTTGGTTTTCCAGATAAAACTCCTGCATTCGCTTCATTAGAGTTTTATCGGCAAGATCAATTTCTTGAATTTTTTGAGATGTTAGCCACCAAACAAAGCAATTTTGCGGATCTTCATTAATTGCCTTTTCAATCTCTTCTTGATGGAAATTTATGTCTAAACAAGGTTCAATATATCTGCCAAATAAATTAGGCGGCATTCCTAACAAGTCTTTTGGAATTAAACCGAATGAATCTTGAATTTTAAAACCTGAGATTGGCAACAGCTCACATACTTGTTTAAAAGTCAGTTCATGTATATGTTCTGGCTGTTTCCATCCATATCTATTAGTAACAGTATAATTGGGACTATCAAGTACAAAAATGCCATTTGGTTTAAGTACTCTATTGACTTCTAACAGGAAACTTACCTGTGATTCCCAAGATATATGTTCAATAAATTGACCAGCAAATACTAAGTCAAAACTTTGTGACTCTATTAACTTTAGATCGTCTCCATCATGTTGAATCCAAGTTACATTATTTGGTAAATCTAATGGCTTTGAATTTAAATCTATACCAGTGTGATTTTCAATATAGTAAGGATAAAATTTATCGAACCACTCAAAGTACCAATTTCCAGCACATCCAATACTTAATATTTCCTTAGATTGTGGTATTTTTGCAAGGCAAATAGAACGACATTCGTGTAAAAAATCATTAAAATTGAGTTTTTTTCCTAAAGGAGGCTGTATGAGTATTGCAGTATTGTTTAAATCAAAATTGTTTAAATCAAAATTTTCAACGACTTGCTGTTCTTCCTGATAGGAATTATCAATAGCTCTAGCAAAAGTAGTAAGTACTTTTTTAGATGCATTAGGTATAACTTTAGCTAATTCACGTCCTACATAGTCAGCAAGTTCTTTACTTTTTGCTTGAGGTGAAGAAAGTATTTGCTGGATAAGCTCTGCATATAAATTGGCACACTTATCTGGACAATGTTCCTTAGCAATATAATTATATGCATTTTCGCTCAGGGATTTTCTGTAGTCTGAGTTTTGAGTTAGTAAAATGAGAGATTTCAATATTTCTTCTACTTCATCACTTTGTCCAGGATGGGGTATTTTGAACACCACATCATTGGGAAAATCAGAGAAGGAACCGATATCTGTAACAATAGTGGGCTTACCAACAGACAAAATTCGCAAAAGTGATGCAGAGCTTTCTCCGTTAAAAGGAAATCTTAAGTTGAGGCATATATCTGATACTTCTATGTAACGGTAAAAATCCGGCATATTGACATAGCCAGTAACTTTTACTCGATCTTGTAAACTTAGTTTTTTAATTTCATTTTCTATATTAATTGTACCAAGGTAATCAGTACCACCCACAAATACTAAGTAAGCATTAGGTTGAGTTACAAGATACTTCTTAAATGCATAAATAATTTCTAGGGGACGTTTAGTTTTATTGATAAATCCAAAGGTTGATATTATAAGTTGATCGTTTGGAAGACCCAACTCTTTACATTGATCTATTAGTGATTTTTCCTTAACAACATACTTTGGCACTATCTGAGGTATATGAACAATATGGCTATTATCATTACTAAATTCTTTAATAGCAGAATTATAAGCCCATTTGCTGTGTAATATAACTCCTAGAGAACGCGTAAAAATTCTTCTATTTACATAAAGACCTACTTCTGATAATTTCTCATTAATATCTAAATCTTTTGTTTTTAAAAGGTTTAAAATTTGTAATGCTTTATCTTTTCCATAACAGTGTTCTAGTTCTTGAGAAAATTTAATCCCAAGTTCTGGACAACGAGCTTCCATATAATTAATTAGCCCTCCCAAGTAATAGTCATGTAACACGGATATTCCAGGATATCTCATTAATTGGGAGTACATATAAGAATGGTAACTACTATTCCCTATCTGGTAAATAATACTTTCATAAAATTGAGACTTTAATTTCTCTTCAAATTTACTATGAGAAAATAAGTTATTACTAATATTAACCTCGGGCAAATAACTATCATCATGGTATAAATCAAGGTTAATATGTTTTCCCAATGATGGTAACAAGTCCCAACTATAGTCTGCTATACCAGATTTAGCTGGTGGTAATGGGCTAAAAAAAGCAATTTGTGGTTTTTGATTAACTGAAATAGATACTTTATTTATTAGCTGATGCTCTTGAAACACATCAAGTATATTTTGAGCAACTGATTGCCAAGAAAATTTTGCTGATTGCTGAAGTGCATCTTCTGAGATTTTTGTTCTAAGGTTCTCATCAGATAGAACTTTTTGCATGATGGCAGCCATATCAGAAGGTGAGTATGGATCGAATAGTAATTCATCAGAACCTAAAATTTCTGGTAAGGATGAGGTATTACTTGCAATCGATGGTGCGCCACATGAAATAGCTTCCAATAGCGGTAAACCAAAGCCTTCATAAAAAGAAGGAAAAACGAATAGAGAGCAGGTTGAGTATAAAGCTCTTAATTCTTCATCTGTAACATAATTTGTTAATATTATAGATTTATTAATTCCTAATTTTGACGCGAAGCTAGTTATTTCTTTACTAAAATGCTCAGAAACTTTGCAGGCAATTACTAATTGGTAACATTCTTGCAAATTTTTGGGTAAGGCAGAAAAAGCAGTGACTAACCCTTCAATGTTCTTTCGCCAATCTTCGCCTCCCGTATAAAGAATAAATTTTTTGTAAATACCAAATTTCCTTGCAAAAGTTTCGAGCCAAGCTTGGTGTTCATGAGCAGCAATGGGAGTGAAAAAAGCAGAAACACCACCCGAAACGTTTAAAACTCTTTCAGGAGGTATATCGAGAAATTTAATTACATCTTGGCGGGTAGCTTCCGAGATTGCAAATATAAAATCAGCATTTTGTATATTTTTTAAGCGCTTCATGTAAAGTGAGCGCATATTGGACTCGCTTAAGTATCTATCAGAAAAGATGAGAGGTATTAAATCATAGCAAATGACAAAAACTTTTTTAGAAAAATCGCTATAATCAGGTATTGTAGAGTCTAAACCTTCCATCGGGCTAGGTAGAAATATTATATCAACATCTGCTGCCATTAAAACAGTTTTTAATAGTAGTTCATTGATGTCGCAACTACCAATGTAAGGGTAATTTACAGAATTATACTTAAAGTAATTATCATCCAGTTCTGGGACTGGTAGATTATTATTCGTATATAACTGGTAACTGAAAGTATTTTGCTGTTTAAATAGAGCTTCTATTACAGATTGTGTATAACGGCCAATACCTCTATTTCTAGAGTTATTTGTTTGCAGAGCTTGAAGATCAATGGCTATTTTCATGCTGCGTAAATTTGAGATTTAATTTTTTATACAAAGTTTTTTTTACATACCAACATAGCTACTGCGCCAGGAAGGTAATTATCTGGATTATGTTCTTTTTCAGATGCTTCTAATTCATTTTCAGTGATAAGCCAAGTAAAATCATCCTTACGTACTCCATAGGATATTTGAACTACCCTGAAATCCTGAATTAGTTTTTGTAGTGATTCTTGGTTATATATTCGATGTACTGGTGTTAAAGCTTTTTTCCCATAGGGAACTGTAAGGATAAAACTACCTTCTGGTTTTAAAAGTAAACTAATCTGTTGGACAGCTTTAAAATCGTAATTTTCCTCTTTTTTATCTCCATACCATCCTAAACCAATGTGTTCCAAAGTTGATAAAGCAACCACACAATCAAAGCTAGCTGACGGTAATACAGGGTTACAGATATCAGTTTTAACAAACTTTAAGTTGGGATGAAATAATGCTATGGGACGAATGTCTATCGCTGTAACTGAATAATTAAAACTCGCTAACTCATAGGAAAGGAGACTTTCAGCAGCCCCTACATCCAAGACTGTTATACTGCTTGATTCATACAAACGGGCAAGAGATTGTAAAACAAAGGTCTTCTCGAATATTCTCTCATTAGTTCCTGCCCAGTAAGCTTCGCCATTTTCGCGATAGCCTACAATTATTGGTTCATTAAACCATAAACCACTAGCAATTTTAGATTCTTCATTAGAAGAGGCTTGGTTCGTTACACTGTTGTCAGCTTGTAATTCAGTAGAAATTTGCTCTATTTTCTGCTCAAGTTGAGAAAGCTGTTCTATTTTCTGCTCAAGTTGAGAAATTTGCTCTATTTTCTGCTCAAGTTGAGAAA